>NZ_JAFIRA010000007.1 GCF_022848905.1 Thermostichus vulcanus str. 'Rupite' | reverse complement strand
CAGGCAAGCGTGGTGGTAGACCTCGATTTAAGAAACGGGGTGACATTTGCTCGTTCACCTTTCCACGGGTTAACGGTCCGAAAGCCGGAGCACACCTTTCGGGCAATATTTTGAAGCTGTCCAAAATTGGAAAAGTTGAGGTTATTTTGCATCGTCCCATCCCGGACGGGTTTGTGATTAAACAGGCAACGATTCTCCGCAAAGCGGATGGGTGGTATGTCAGCTTTTCCCTAGAAGACGGGACGGTTCCTGAACCGTTGCCGGTGGATAAAATCAGCAATGCAGTAGGCATAGACGTAGGACTAGACAAGTTTCTGGTCACCTCAGATGGAGAGGCGATTGAGGTACCACAGTTTTATCGGCAAGCCCAGAAAATGCTTGCTCGTCAACAGCGTAAACTGGCACGAAAGCAACAGGGCTCGCGTAACTATCAAAGGCAGGCCAACAAGGTGGCTCGACTGCATTTGCACGTGGCCAGACAACGCAAAGAGTTTCACTATCAGGTGGCCCATTGGCTTTGCAGTGCCTATGACCTGATTGTGTTTGAGAACCTGAACATCAAAGGACTGGCTAGAACCCGACTAGCTCAGTCGATTCTGGATGTGGCGTGGGGTACATTTCTGCGTATCCTCGAAGCAGTGGCGGTCAAACGCGGCAAGATAGTGATGGCAGAGAATCCCAACGGTACCAGCCAGGCATGTTCGGGATGTGGTGAACAAGTGCAGAAGACGCTGACAGAGCGGGTACACCGCTGCCCTCATTGTGGGCTAGAAATAGACCGGGACTGGAATGCAGCACGGAACCTTTTGCATCGGGCAGAACGGACGCTGGGACAGGCGTTTGCTGGCTGTGGAGGATACTTGGGTACGAGTCCTGTGAAGCAGCAACTCTCATTTGTGAATCTGAGAAGCCCCCGCTACAGCGCAGCTTAGCGGTGGGAGTTGTCACCCCAACGTCTCTGGAAGTTGAACCTACAATGGGATCTTAGTTTCAGATCTTATTAAGATCTTAATTAGATCTTAATTTTTGAGATCTTCATTACAAGCACGAATGGGCATTCCTCTGATCCTCTGTTGGATAACCCGTAGACAACCGAGGGGTTCTCATAGGGATCCCTCTCTTTAGGCCAACTTATCTATGCCTGTTGTCAACTACCTGCGCATCAGCCTGATCGACCGTTGCAATTTCCGCTGCCAGTACTGTATGCCCAGCGAAGCAGAGTTGGCCTGGCTGCAAACCTCAGAGCGCCTCACCGATCCAGAGCTGCTCACTCTCATTGAAGAGGTCTTCTTGCCCCTCGGCATTAATCGCTTTCGCCTCACCGGTGGAGAACCGCTGCTGCGACCAGGCTTAGAACAACTGATCCATACCCTGTGTCGTTTGCCTGGGGTCGAGGATGTGGCCCTGACCACCAACGGCTTTAACCTAGCCCAGAAAGCCCAACCCCTGTACGACGCTGGTTTGCGCCGCATCAACATCAGTCTGGATTCCCTCGATGCCGACACCTTCAAGCAAATCACGGGGCGGGATCGCTGGCAACAGGTTTGGGCCGGGATCCAGGCCGCTTACCAAGTGGGGTTTGATCCCTTGAAGCTGAATGTGGTGGTGATTCCTGGGGTCAATGAAGGAGAAGTGGAAGAGCTGGCCGCCCTTACCCTGGAGCGGCGTTGGCATGTGCGTTTCATTGAGTTTATGCCCATTGGCAACGGTCCTTTGTTTGACCAGATCGGTTGGGTGGACTCAGAAACTTTGCGGCAACGGATTCGTGCTCGCTTCGGCTTAGAACCTGGGTTTGTAGCCGGCAATGGGCCAGCGGATGTTTTTCGAATCCCGGGGGCACAAGGCACGTTGGGGTTTATCAGCCAGATGTCGGAGTGCTTTTGTGATCGCTGTAACCGGATGCGCCTGTCCAGTGAGGGTTGGTTACGACCTTGTTTATTGAATGAATCCGGCCAGATTAACCTTCGGGATCCGCTGCGAGCGGGGATCCCTATTGAGCATCTCCGGCAACAGGTGCAGGATTTGCTGGCCATTAAGCCAGACATTCACTTCAAAGGACGGGACAAAGGGATTCAGGGAGCCTACCGCCGCACCATGTCTCAAATTGGGGGCTAGCCTAGTAGCCCAATAGGGGATCCACCTGCCCAATCAAGGGTTCCCCCAAGGCAAAGCGACGTACATTTTCCCGCACCCGCTCCGAAAGCATCGGGATAGCCATGGCTTCCGTGTTGGCGGTGTGGGGGGTGATCAAGCAATTGGGCAAGCTCCACAGCGGGTGCCCATCCGGTAGAGGTTCGGGATCCGTCACATCCAAGCCAGCCCCTCGGATCTTTCCCTGCTGGAGCGCTTGAACCAGATCTTCAGTCACGATGTGTTTACCCCGCGCCACATTCACCAGCCAGCACTGGGATCCCATCACCTCCAGTTCCGGTCGGGCAATGATTCCTTGGGTTTCTGGGGTCAGGGCCAGAGCCAAGATCACCGCATCTGCAGCGGCCAAGACCGTTTGGCGCTCTGGCAGCGTCACCACCCGCGTTGCCCCCACCACCGGATCAGCCCGGCGCCGTACCACCTCAATTTCACCCTGAAACGGCTGCAACAGGCGAATCAACTCTTGGGTAATCCCCCCGGCACCGAAAATCACCACTCGTCGCCCAAACAGGCTCACTCCCGATCCGCGATGCCAACTTTGGGCCAAAGCCCGGATTTTGAAATCTCGCAAGCCTGCCAACAATAAGGCCAGCGCATGTTCAGCCACCGGCTTGGCATATACCCCCTTGCCACAGGTCCACACATAGGCTGGATCCAAAACCCCCGCTTGAGCAAAAGGTTCAACCCCTGCCCACGGCAACTGGATCCAACGGATCCCAGGGCCTGCCGCCAAACAGCGCTTCAGGTTCGAGACATCAAAAGCATCCGCCCAAACCAAAGCCTCGGCTTCTGCCACAGAGACGATCTGCCCGCCGCCGGCCAAAACAGCCTCTCGGATCCAGGGGCGGATCCCAGCGGGTTCTACGGCAATACGGGTGCCCTGTATGCCCATCCTGCTGGTGCTGATCTCATCCTTTGCCAGAATACTGGAGGATGCCCCAAACAACAGCCTTCCCAGTTAAAGAAAACAGGGCCTCAGAAACAAGCAAGGGATCCCTTACTTTTCCATATCCATCGACAAAACCGCCACCTGAGCCGGTTGAACCGGGAAGGGAAAGAAAGGTTGCTGCACAATTTCGGTTGGCAAGACACTGCGCACCTGTGAAGCCACTGCCACCGCCGTAACATCGTAGGTTTGGGTAGCCAGACGCGGATAGAGGCCAATGCCGATGATCGGCAAGAGCAAACAGAGGGCAACCGCCATCTCCCGCGGGCGCACATCCCCGAGGTAGCTCTCGACCACCAACCCCGGATCCTGAGCACCATAGAAGACTTGCCGCAGCATGGAGAGCAAATAAATCGGGGTGAGAATGATCCCGACCGCCGCCAACAGGGCAATCCCAGCTTTGAAGGCAGGCGTATAGGCATCGCTAGTGGTCAGGCCCAAGAACACCGTCAGCTCGCCGACAAATCCACTCATCCCGGGTAGGGCCAAGGAAGCCAGGGATCCCGCAGTGAACAGGGCGAAGGTCTTCGGCATTTGCTTAGCCAAGCCCCCCAATTTGTCGAGGGAGAGGGTGTGGGTACGCTCGTAGGTAATCCCTGTCAAGAAGAACAGAGCCGCCGCGATCAATCCGTGGGAGATCATCTGTAACAGTGCACCGTTGATGCCCAGCTCCGTGAAAGCAGAGATGCCGATCAACACAAAACCCATGTGGGCAATGGAAGAATAGGCCAAGCGCCGCTTCAGATGGCTCTGACCAAAGGCCGCCAGCGCCCCGTAGATGATGTTCACCACACCCAATACGGCCAAAACCGGTGCAAAGTACACATGGGCTTCTGATAGCATCCCGACATTCATGCGGATCAGGCCATAGCCCCCCATCTTTAGCAGGACCCCAGCCAGAATCATGGAAATGGGGGCAGAAGCTTCACTGTGGGCATCCGGTAGCCAGGTGTGCATCGGGAAAATCGGCAACTTTACCCCGAAGGCAATCAGTAAACCGGTGTAGACAAACAATTCCAGGGCAATGGGATAAGACTTGGTACTCAGCTCGGCCATATCAAAGCTGAAGCCCTCCCCGTAGAAGGCCATCGCCAGGGATCCCACCAAAATAAAGATGGAGGCAGCTGCCGTGTAGAGAATGAACTTAGTCGCCGCATATTGCCGCTTCGGCCCGCCCCAAATGGAGATCAGCAAATACACCGGCACCAGCTCGATCTCCCACATCAAGAAGAAGAGGAGCATGTCCTGCGCCAGAAACACCCCCACCTGTGCGCTATACATCAACAGCAACAGGAAGAAAAACAGGCGCGGCTTATTGGTCACATTCCAGGCCGCCACAACCGAGAGGGTGGTGATCAACCCCGACAGCAGCACCAAAGGCAAAGAAAGCCCATCTACCGCCAGTGACCAGTCAAAGCCAATTTGAGGAACCCAGGCGAATCGCTCCGCCAACTGCAGCGAGAAGTTCTGTAGGTCGTAGTGGCGCCCAAAGGCATAGATCATCAGGCCCAAATCCAAAACCCCCACAGCGAGGGCGTACCAACGAACCCAACGGCTCTGGGGGATCAACGGGATCCCGAAGGCTGCCAGCAGCGGCAGGAGCACCAGCGTTGTCAGCCAGGGAAACTCAAGGGGATTGCTCATGACCAGGAATAAATACTTATGCTCAGTATCCTGATTATATGAAGCTCTGTAAACAAATGGAAAGCGATGTTTACGGAAAAGGCTGCGCTATTGCGCAGATCTCAAGAAGGGTCTTCTGATGGTAACCAGTGAGGGATCCCTATCGATGGCCGCAGTTCAACGAAGTCGGCAGCCGAGCAGCCAACTTTAACAGGGGTTGCCTGCGAGTTACTTTGACACTCCCCCGGTTAGAAACCGGGGGATTCTCCCTTCTAGCTCCCCACAGCTTGAAGCTGTGAGGGATTCATGGAGTTCAGGGGATTGCCAAATACCCCATCCCCTGAGCCGACCCTACCTATTACGGGCAGGGCTTCTTTTAGACTCAAAGGACACGAAAACCCGTCCCACTGGGCAATGTTCATTGCGGCATTCCAGTCGGCATCACAGCAATACCCGTCCTGCCCGGTGAACAAATGCCCACTCCTTTTCCCAATCAATCCTGTCCTGTGGTCAGTTTTGGATGTGTAGGCAGCAGGGCGCTTGTGCAGCGTCCTACCCGCCATTTCCAGTTTGTAGGCAACCTTCCACTCCAGGTCGTAGTACGACCAGGTATGGCGCGATTTCCCGGCATCCGAACGCGCCTTCTGGCTCTGTCTGGATTGGCGGATACCCGATAGGTCTTCCATCCACACATCCGCATTTACCGCATTGGCAAACCGCACAATGCGACGGCTAACGGTGTGGTTGACCGCCCTCATCCAACGGGCTTCTTTGCGCTCCAGTCGCTTGAGTGCTCGGTATTTACCCGCCTGTTGCAACTGGGCACGACGCTTCTGGAAACGACGACGACGGTGGGCTACCTCTCCACCCCCAAAAAACACCGCCCGACCCCAACGGGTGGCCGCCACTGCCAAACGGTTCTGCCCCCGGTCAACACCTAACCGTTCCGTACTCTTCACTTCGGGAACTTCCCAAGTGATAGATACAACCGCGTACCAACAGCCCCGTAGCTTCATGAGTTTCAAGGTTCCCCGTTCACAATCCTGTTCGGCCAGGATGCGCTCAAGACGCTCGGCATAGTAGGAACTGCCAACCTCAAGGGGAACCCGCTTGTCACCCTGAATCGTGGGAAAACTCACCGAGTAGGTGCTGCCTATTTTGTGCAGCTTCCAGTTTTGGTTGTTGACCTCTGGCCAGAACACTTTGAAGTGTTTGACCCGCTGGCCGGCTTTCCCCTTCAGGACACGAATCACCTGGTTGGAGAGGGCCGACTTGAGTGGTGTCACCACTTTGGCGGTTGTTAATGCTTTTCGTTCCTTTGGACTGATGCGGAGCAGTTCGTTTGCCAGTTCGGTTGTCGCACAAACCGTCTGGTCGAACATCTCTGCTTTGACCGCATTGAGGTCAAGAAACTTGAGCTTGAGTGTGGTGGTGACCCGTTTCATGGGGACTATTGTATGTACTATTTCTGTTGCTGAATAAATTCAGCCTGTGCGCTTATATCCCCCGGTTGGAAACCGGGGGCTTTACGCTGCTCTTCGTAAAGATACTTTGAGGCCCACTGTGCAGTTAGAGTTAGGGACAAACTCTAACTCCAGGTCGTGACCGCAGCCCACTCAGCTAGCGACCGCCTCACTCGTCCTCTGCAAAAACAAAGCGATAAAGCTCATCCAAGGTAGGCTCTGGGCTTTCCAGGGCAAAGGTGACGGCATCTTCAATCAGCGCCGTGGTCTCCGCTTGAATGGCTTGAAACTCGGCTTCGCTCATCAAGTTGTGCTCTAGGGCATAGCGTTCCAGTTGTTTAATCGGATCCCGTTGCCGCCAAAACTCCTTCTCCTCAGGGCTGCGCAGCTCGTCTGGATCCGCCAAAGAGTGTCCCCGAAACCGATAGGTAATGCACTCTAGCAGGGTGGGGCCTTCTCCCGCGCGGGCCCGCTCAATCGCCTGTTGGGCCGCTTCTCGTACCGCCAGCACATCCATCCCATCCACTCGATAACCAGGCATGCCGAAGGCCGGGCCTTTGCGATAGATATCGGTATCGGAGGTGGCGCGTTCGTGAGCCATACCGATGGCCCAGAAGTTATTTTCCACCACGTACAGAATCGGTAATTTCCAGAGGGCGGCCATATTTAAGCATTCGTAAAACTGGCCGTTGTTACAGGCTCCATCCCCAAAGAAGCAGGCGGTGACTTGGTCGGTACCCCGGTACTTGGCGGAAAAGGCTGCCCCTGTGGCCACCGGGATCCCTTCCGCCACAAAAGCATAGCCCCCCAGGAAGTTGTGTTCTGAGGAGAACAGGTGCATCGAGCCTCCTCGCCCCTTGCTGCACCCCGTGGCCTTGCCAAAGAGTTCTGCCATCACCGCCCGAGCCGGGATCCCAGTGCTAAGGGCATGGACGTGATCCCGATAGGTACTGCAGACGTAGTCGCTGGGTTTCAGAGCTTTGATCACCCCAGTGGAAACCGCCTCCTGACCGTTGTAGAGATGCACAAAGCCAAACATCTTGCCCTTGTAGTACATCTCGGCGCATTTGTCTTCGAACAAACGGCCTAGCGTCATATCCTGATAGAGCATACGGGCCTCTTCGGCAGAAATGCGAGCCGTAGACAAGGGGGGCGTAAGTTCCTGAACCATGCTGGGAAAGGGCCAAAGGTGACAAATCTTTGCAGTCCATCAATTATCACATGCCCCGGCCAGATTGCAGCCTCACGAAGGGATCCCTTGCCTGGTGGGATGGAGAGGTTGTCCGGCGACCGAGAAGGTTAAACTGAGAGGCTAAGGTAAGGGGCTTTTCCATTGCAGCAGCGGTACAGCTTTTCCCGACTTGATGGAGGATCTGAGGCAGCCTGGAATCCTTCGATTCACGCGACCGGATGCGCATGATGGGAGCACGTTTGGTCAGCGGCGCTGCGGCGATGCTGTTTGCTCTGATGGTCACCCTGCTAGGGGGTTGGTATTTTACGGCGGCGATTGGGCTGATCATTTTTTTGGCGCAATTGGAGTTTTTCCGCTTGGTGCAGGCGAAGGGCAATGCCCCGGCCATGCGCACCACCATGTTTTCCAGCCAGATTTTGGTGATTTTGCAGCAGGTGAAGCCGGAATGGACAAGCCCTGCTTTCATCGTGGCCGGATCCGTGATCTGCTTTTATTTGCTCTTCAAGCCGAAGGTGGCCACCATTGCCGACATTGCCACCTCAATTTTGGGGTTGTTTTACTGCGCGTTGTTACCCAGTTTTTGGATTCGGGTGCGGGCCTTGCCCTTCTCAGAAGCAACCGGAGAAGGCTTACGGATTACCCTGTTGGCGATGGGCTGTGTGATCGCGGCGGATGTGGGGGCCTACCTGTGTGGGCGGGCCTTCGGGCGCACCAAATTGTCCATCCTCAGCCCGAAAAAAACTGTTGAAGGGGCGGTGGCAGGTATTGCCGCCAGTATGTCGCTGGCGGTGGCGGGAGCTAACTACTTGGGCTGGCCTTGGGGCTGGCTCAGCGGTGGAGTCCTGGGTTTTTTGATCGGGTTGACCAGTTTGTTGGGAGATTTAACGGAATCCCTGATGAAGCGGGATGCCGGGGTCAAGGATTCTGGGGATCTGATCCCTGGCCACGGCGGCATTTTGGATCGGGGGGATAGCTATGTGTTCACCGCACCCTTGGTGTTCTACTGCATGGAGTTGCTCAACGCTTACTCTGGATCGTAGGGTCAGCCTG
Source organism: Thermostichus vulcanus str. 'Rupite' (assembly GCF_022848905.1). Lineage (NCBI taxonomy): Bacteria > Bacillati > Cyanobacteriota > Cyanophyceae > Thermostichales > Thermostichaceae > Thermostichus > Thermostichus vulcanus. The sequence continues at coordinate 105,297 of NZ_JAFIRA010000007.1, read as the reverse complement.
CAAACCTTACTGAACTGGGGAGGGGTTGATGATAGGGTTGCACCCAAATGTGAGCGATAGCAGCACCCGCGCCTGGGGTGTTTCTCTTCTAGGTGAGCTGGATCAATACTTCAGCTCACAGCTGGGTCACCCCATCCCAAAGAAGAGTAGGGTGTTGGACTGCTAATCTATAGGGTGATTCCACACTTTACAACCCTTTACCTGCTCTCCTCATGACCGTCGCGACTCCCCAAGTCTCTAACTTGCCCAGCCAATACAACCCTTTTGAAACCGAGCCGAAGTGGCAGAGCTTTTGGGAGGAGCAGGGCTTTTATGTGGCGGATCCGAGGGCACCAGGGGATCCCTTTAGCATGGTGCTGCCCCCTCCCAACGTGACGGGCAACTTGCACATGGGTCATGCCTTTGCCTTTACGTTGCCGGATGTGGTGACTCGCTATAAGCGGATGCGGGGCTACAACGTCCTCTGGGTGCCAGGTACCGACCACGCCAGCATTGCTGTTCATACCATCCTAGAGAACCAACTGCGCCAGGAGGGCAAAAGCCGTTTTGATCTGGGCCGGGAAGCGTTTCTGGAGCGGGCCTGGGCCTGGAAGGAGCAGTCTCAGGGCATCATTAAGGGCCAGCTGCGGCGCTTGGGTCTATCGTTGGATTGGAGCCGGGATCGCTTCACCATGGATGAGGGCCTCAACCGGGCGGTGATCGAGGCATTTGTGCGGCTGCATGAGGCGGGGCTAATCTACCGGGGCGAGTATTTGGTTAACTGGTGTCCGGCCACCCAGTCGGCGGTATCGGATATTGAGCTGGATGACAAGGAAGTGAAGGGCCACCTGTGGCATTTTCGCTATCCCCTGGCGGCGGATCCCGACCACTACTTGGTAGTAGCCACCACCCGCCCCGAAACCATGCTGGGGGATACTGCCGTGGCCGTGAACCCCTCCGACGAGCGCTACAAGCACCTGATCGGTCAGCAGATCAAATTGCCCATTAAGGATCGGCTAATCCCGATCATTGGCGATGAGTATGTGGATGCCAGCTTTGGCTCCGGCTGCGTCAAGATCACCCCGGCCCACGACCCGAACGACTTTGAGATCGGCCAGCGACACCATTTGCCCATGATCAACATTCTCAACAAGGACGGCACCCTGAACGAGAACGGGGATCCCTTCACGGGGCTGGATCGCTTTGTGGCCCGTCAGAAGGTGGTGCAATGGTTTGAGGCGCATGGCCTCTTGGAGAAGGTGGAGGACTACACCCACACCGTGCCCCACAGCGACCGGGGGGGTGTACCGATTGAGCCGTTGCTCTCCATCCAATGGTTTTGCGATGTGTCGGGCATGGCGGCCCGTTGCCTAGAAGAAGAATACCGCAACAACAGCCCCCGCTTTGTGCCGGAGCGCTGGACGAAGGTTTATACCGGCTGGCTAGAAAAGCTGCGCCCCTGGTGCATCTCGCGGCAATTGTGGTGGGGCCATCAGATCCCGGCTTGGTATCCAGTCATTGAGGGTCAGATTCCCGGGGATCCGCAGGCTTTTGTGGTAGCTCGTCATGAGCAGGAGGCCCTTGTCAAGGCACGGGAAAAATTTGGTCCTGAGGTGGAGGCAGTACAGCAGGATCCCGATGTGCTGGATACCTGGTTTAGTTCCGGGTTGTGGCCCTTTTCCACCTTGGGCTGGCCGGATGACACCGAAGATCTCAAACGCTACTACCCCAACTCCCTGATGTCTACGGGCTTTGACATCATTTTCTTTTGGGTAGCCCGCATGACCATGATGGGATCCCAGTTCACCGGCCAGATCCCCTTCAAGGATGTCTATATCAATGGTCTAGTGCGGGATGAACATGGGGCGAAAATGTCCAAATCTAAGGGCAATGGCATCGACCCATTGGAGCTATTGGACAAATACGGCACCGATGCCCTGCGCTATGCCCTCGTCAAAGAAGTGGTGGGAGCGGGGCAGGATATACGCTTAGCCTACGACCGCAAAACGGGAGAGAGTGCCAGCGTTGAGGCAGCCCGCAACTTTGCCAACAAGATCTGGAACGCCTCCCGCTTTGTGTTGATGAACCTGGAGGGGCAAACCCCCGCCCAGTTGGGATCCCCCTCCCCAGAGCAGCTGGAATTGGTAGACCGTTGGATCCTGTCGCGGCTACACTCCTGCACGGCCCAGGTGATTGAGGAACTGGAGGCTTATGGCCTGGGGGAAGGGGCGCGGCTGCTCTACTCGTTGATCTGGGATGACTTTTGCGATTGGTATATTGAGCTGGTTAAGCCCCGCCTGCGGGGGGAGGATGTCACCTCCAAACGCACCGCTCAACAGGTGTTGGCCACGGCATTGGAAAGCATCCTTAAGCTATTGCACCCCTGGATGCCCCACATCACGGAAGAGATCTGGCAGATTTTGACCCAAGCCCAGCAAACCACCTCAATTTCAGTCCAAGCCTACCCTGAGCCGGATTTTGCTTGGGTGAATCCTACTCTGGAGCGGGAGTTTGCTTTGGTGATCCAGACCATTAGCAGCCTGCGTAACCTGCGGGCAGAAGCGGGCCTCAAGCCCAGTCAGAGCATCACGGCCATCTTGCTAACCACCGATTCAACGGAGCAACGGATCCTCACCGAAGCACGGGCCTACATTCAGGAGCTGACCAAGGCCGAATCCCTGGAAATCACGGGATCTCTGGCCTCCGAACCCAAACAGGTGGCGGCGGGCGTGGTGGGTACCATTCAGGTGTTGATGCCGTTGGCGGGGCTGGTGGATGTGGAGGCGCTGCGGGCCAAGCTGCAAAAAGACATCGCCAAAATTGAGAAAGAAGCCCAAGGGATCCGCTCTCGCCTAGAGAACCCCCATTTCATCAGTCGGGCCAACCCAGAGGTGGTACAAACCCATCGGGAGCAGTTGGCGGAGCTGGATGCCCAGATCACCCTGCTGAAGTCCCGGTTGCAAAAGTTGGGTTGATCCGGCCATCGGAGGGGTCATGTTGACCATTTGTAAAACGGGGTGGGTGAGGTTCTGGCTCTGTGTTATGCTGAGAGTTGAGATTTTTGTCGGTTGCAGTGTTCGTTTCTTCTGGTCTTGACGGGTTTTCACGTTTTGTATTGGCAGACGGCTCTCCGAACATCTCAGTTGTTGGTACTCTCTCTCTTTCGGAGATCTGTTCATGTCGATTTATGTCGGTAACCTTTCCTTTAAGGTAACTGAGGCGGATTTGACCGCTGTTTTTGCTGAGTATGGTTCTGTGAAGCGGGTGCAGATCCCTGCTGACCGTGAAACAGGCCGCATTCGGGGTTTTGGCTTTGTGGAAATGAGCTCGGACACTGAAGAAGAAGCTGCCATTGCTGCTCTGGATGGAGCGGAGTGGATGGGGCGTGATCTGAAAGTGAACAAGGCTCGTCCACGGGAGGAGCGCCCTGCCTTTGGTGGCGGTGGCGATCGTCGTCGCAACTTCCAAAGCCGCTATTGATCTTGCTGGCGGCTGCTACTGGCTCAATCGGTTACTCGTAACCTAGTTTGCTGATAGCAAAGTACTGATCACGGAGGGGTTGATTGAGGGATCCTCGTCAGCCCCTTTGTTCGTTGCTATTGATTTGATTTTTCACTCTGGCTTCGTAGAATGTGTCCCCCAGGGATCCGTTAAATTGGCGGTCAGGGGATCCCATTCCCAGCCCCAGTCTTGGGCAATGGCTTGAGTCAGACCCAGTTGACCGTTGCCGGGGTAGCGCGCCAAAGCCACTAGCAAATCGATCAGTTGATCTCCTGTTGGGATCCGGCCCAAAATATGTAACCCATCCCGAATCTGGGATTCTTTCAGCTCACACAGATAGCCATCCAACCGATTCAGATCTTCCTCTGTTTCCAGATTGAACTGCTCATGTAAATGTTCGGTCTGGGCTAATTCCTGGATTTGGGCACGAATCAGAGGGCAACGTTTGGGATCCAATTGTTCCGCTTGCACATATTCATCCATTAGCCGCTCCAATTCCGCCAAGGGGCCATACAACTCGGCGCGGGTGAGGGGTGGCGTGAGATGGTCAATGATCACTGCTTGGGCACGCCGCTTGGCTTGGGATCCCTCCCCCGGATCATTGACAATAAACGGGTAAAAGTGAGGCATTGGCCCCAAGGCAATCTCTGGGTAACACTCGGCAGACAGAGCGGATCCCTTGCCCGGTAGCCATTCCAGGTTGCCGTGCTTGCCCACATGCACGATGGCCTGTGCTCCAAATACCTGCCGTAGCCACAGGTAAAAAGCCAAGTACTCATGGGGAGGCACCAAATCGGGAGCATGGTAATTCAAGGCCGGATCCCGGTCATACCCCCGTGGCGGTTGGATGCCGATAAACACCTGTCCCAACGGTAAACCGACAACCGGAATATCCTCAGGGGACGGCTCCCCCCATTGCTGGATGAGCTGGGCTTGGATCCCGTCCGGCAGTTGCCGGAACCACTCTTGATAAATCTGGGCAGAAAGAAATTGCTGGGCCGGTCGCAGGGATCCGAGGGGATCGTAGGTGTAGCTCTGGGTGAGCCAGCTGATCAGTTCATCCCCACTTTGGGGGAGATGGGGGATCCCGTAGCCGGCTGCCTGAAGGGCCTGGAGAATCTGGACACAGCTGGCGGGAGTATCCAAGCCGACGCCATTGGCCAGCCGCCCATCCCGATTGGGGTAATTGGCCAAGATCAAGGCCAGCCGCCGCTCTGGAATGGGAGTACGCCGTAACTTCACCCAGCGGGCCGCCGACTCTGCGACAAACTCCACCCGATCCGGCACAGCCTCATAGGCCATCACCTCCGTTTGTAGCCAGGGATCCGCTTGCCGCACCGTCTTGAAAGAAACCGCCCGGCTGATAACTCGCCCATCCACCTCCGGTAGGGCTACATTCATAGCCAAGTCTCGCGCCCCCAGCCCCTGGGGGGAGGCTTGCCAACTGGGCCGGGATCCACCACTTAAGATCACCTGCAACACCGGTACATCCAGTTCTTGCCATAGGCTGACATCCGGTTGGTCCCTGTCCAAGCGGGCCAAAGAAAAACTGGTGGTATTTAACAAAACTTCAATTTTGCCGCCAAAATGATCCCGTATTGCTTGGGGTAGGTCGGGTTCCTGGAGACCGTAGGTGTAGAGGCAAAGGGGCTGTAATCCCCGCTGGGCCAAGGCTGCCGCCAGTTGATCCACCGGCTCCGTATTGCCCGCCAACACATGGGCGCGATAGAGCAAAATCCCCACCTTCGGGGCAGCCGCATCCTGGACGGGGGGTATAGAGGGCCGGTAAATCCCCAGCCGGGGTAGCACCTGGGGATCCCGCACCGGATAGGGATAGCCCAAAAGTTCCGTAGCCAAGAAGGTAAGACAGGCGGCCACGTTCTCGGATCCCCCCTCCAGCCAGTACTGCCACACCCGATCCGCCACAGCCAAGCTGACGGTGGAATGGCTGACCAAATCCCAATCGGGACGATCATCCCCCGGTATCACAATCAGATGGGATCCCTGCTCGGCAGCCACCTGTTTGACCACCTCCAGCCCATAGCTCCAGTAGGCCCGCCCCCCCAACAGCCGAATCAGGATCAGCCGCGCCTGCCGCAAAACGGTCTCGGCATAGTCGTCTATGCTCAAGGGCTGCTGCAACTGCAACAAATTGGCCGCCCGCACCGCCGGGAATCCCTCCGGCAACAGCTGCATCGCCCCAGCCAGTGCCCCCAAGTCGGTATCCGCTGCCGTCAGCACCACCACAGGAGCCGGATCCTGCTCTAGGAAAATCACCCCAGCTTGGGAGGGATCCCATCCCCCCGGTATGGCTGCAATTCGATGCATCGTGAGGAGAGAGGGCTACTGCTGAACTGACTTGATGATGGATGAAAGGGTTCCCTTTCCCACCCCCCTTAACCTGGCTGAGGAGGAGGGCAAAGTTCTTTCCACCCCTTGCCCTTGCTTGGATCGCCTGACCGTTCCCAGTGTCCCCAAGGATATCTCAAGCCCCATCTCCTGATGGGTTCCAAATCCGTGCCGAACTGATAAAACCCCAGGGCTGGCTGGTGATCTGCAAGTGCAAGCAACTTCAATCGTTTCGTCCGGCGTAAGCCAGCACCAGAGCTGGCGTTTTTTGGGGTTGGGAAAGGTTGGAAAAGGGAAAAGTCAAAACCCTGTCTAGGCCACCTGGGGTGTTACCTGGCTCATCAAGCGTGGCGAAAACTGACGGGCTGCCTGCACAAATGCTTGAAACAAACGAAAATGCTCCGCCTCTTCAAAGGTAAACTCCGGGTGCCACTGCACGGCGACTGCCCAAGGGTGGGTTTCGTGCTCGATCGCCTCAATCAGCTCATCAGTAGAGCAAGCGGACAAACGCCACCCCGCCGGTACATCACAAATGGCCTGATGATGCCAAGATACTACCGAGATTTCCTGAGCACCGATGATTTGCTGCAGTCGGGTTGAGTTGAGAAGGCTGACTTTGTGTCGAATCGGCTTGCGATCTTCGGGGTTGAAATGATCCAACTCATCGTACACATCCGGTATGTGCGGGATCAGCTTGCCCCCACTGACCACATTCAACAACTGCATCCCCCGACAAATGCCCAACACAGGGATCCCTTGCATCATCACCGCTTCAGCTAGCGCCACCTCAAACCGATCCCGTTCTGAGTTGACATAGCGCACTTTGGGATGTTCTGGATCCTCACCATAGGTGCTGGGGCAGAGATCGCCACCCCCCGTCAACACCAATCCATCCACCAAAGACAACAAAACCTGGGGTTCACTCTCGCCTGGAGGAAAGAGGACGGGGATCCCGCCGGCAGCTCGAATGGCGTCGATGTAACGGCCCGGCGCGATAAAGTTGCCCTCGTCGTTACGATTGCGAGTGGTAATGCCGATCAGTGGTCGATCCGAGAGAGGCGGTGTTCCTTTCATCTCTATACGATAACCCTATCGTGTGAGCGGTGCGGAGCACCATTTTCTGATGTTGTTAGTGGGTTTTTAGAACGGTGTGCGTCCGATCACAACTTATGGATGGTCCAGACGGGTTGAATCGTTGTCGAACTTGGCTCATCCTTCTGTAGAAGAACGGGATCCCTGCATGGGTGGCGCTCCCCGAGAAATGCCCTATGATGGCGGGGTCGAAGACTGGGGGCAGCATGAATTTGGCTGGACGGGATCTGCTCAAACTCAGTGACCTCACCCCGGCGGAGCTATTGGCTTTGCTGACGCAGGCGGCTGAGCTGAAACGGGATCCCTATCGGGTGGATCTGCGGGGTCGCGTGTTGGGGTTGTTGTTCCAAAAGGCTTCCACCCGCACTCGCGTCAGTTTCACAGCGGCTATGGCCCAATGTGGCGGGAGCACAATCGATTTATTGCCCACCGTCATGCAGGTGAGTCGGGGAGAACCGCTACAGGATACGGCCCGGGTGCTCTCCCGCTACTTGGATGTGATCGCCATCCGCACCTATGAACAGAAAGAGCTAGAAGCCTTCGCCGACTACGCCGATATTCCGGTGATCAACGCCCTCACCGATCAGTTCCATCCTTGTCAGATTTTGGCGGATCTGCTCACCATTCAGGAAACCTTTGGCCAGTTGGCGGGCTTGACCTTGGCCTATTGTGGCGATGGCAACAATGTTGCCCATTCCCTGATGTTGGGCTGTGCCATGAGTGGCATCCATATTCGAGTGGCGACACCGGCAGGCTATGAACCGGATCCAGGGGTAGTGCAGCAAGCCCGTACTTTGGCCCGTAATTCTAATTCTGAGGTGCAGGTCTTACAGGATCCCCAGGAGGCCGTCTCGGGATCTCAGGTGGTCTACACCGATGTTTGGGCCAGTATGGGACAAGAAGCGGAAGCCGAAGCCCGCCAAGCCAAGTTTTTGCCCTACCAAGTGAATGCCGACTTAATGAAACGGGCGGATCCCGAGGCAATTGTGTTGCATTGCTTGCCTGCCCACCGCGAAGAGGAGATCACCACAGAAGTTTTGGAGGGATCCCAGTCGCGGGTCTGGGAGCAAGCAGAAAATCGGTTACACGCACAGAAGGCATTACTGGTGCAGTTGCTGGGAGCTGAATGATGTAGGCATCTGCTCATGCCTTTTTCTTGAGAGCCGAAGGGGCTTTTCCGGCTGGCCCAGCGCCGTTGGCGGGATCCCTGCCAGGATGAGGCCAAACAACGACCTCTCACCCGCGCCGATTTACATTCCAGCACTCAAGAACGCTGGCGGCAGGATCCCACCTATCGGCCTGAGAATCTTAAAGCGTTGCCGGAGTTGGTCAGAGATTTGGAGCAAAGACCCTCTTGAACAACTGCAGAACGCGCACCCTCAACTGCCACTGCTAGGCCGACGAGCCGCAATCGCCAAGCTGACATTGGGCACCCGTTGCAGGGCATCCATCACCTCTACCACTTTGCCGTGAGACAGCGCTAAGTCGGCATTGATCACCACTAGGCGCCGGCCTTCACCAGTTTTTTCCGCCAGGATCCGCTCCACGGCTGGGATCAAACCCGATACATCAGCAATGGTTTCCTGGTTAACCGCGATCTCGCCCTCAGCCGTCACACTCACGGTTACATCCGGTTGAATGCGAGTTTCTGCCGTAGTCGCATCTGGTAGATTGACATCCAGGGCTTCCGAACGGGTGAGCACCAAGCTGGCAATCACGAAAAAGACCAAGATCGAGAAGATGACATCGATCAAGGGCACGATGTTGATCTCGGCGGGTCTAAAATTCTCTTCCGGGATTCGCATAAGGCTCCTGTACCGATTGCTCAAGGGACGAGTAAGGGGGAATGGTCGAGCCACTGGTGGGGCCGGGTTTGATGTAGGGCCGCTGAGAAGACTGTTGGGCTTGCAGCTCCTGCCGTTGCCGATGCAGCAACTCCAACTCGCCACCGTACTCTTGAATTTTGGAGAGTTGCCGCAGGTAGAGAGAGCGGAAGGTGTTGGAAATCAGCAACGTGGGAATGGCAACGATCAACCCAAATGCCGTTGAGTAAAGGGCTTCGGCAATCCCCTGCCCTACCCCCTGCGTATCGGTACCACCAATATCCCCCAACTGGATGGAGCTGAGAATCTGGATGATGCCCGTAACGGTGCCCAACAGACCCAAAAAGGGTGCGATGGTGATCACCGTATCAAAGACCGTATTAAACCGCTTCAACAGAGGTACCTCTGCAGCCAAGGCGGTTTCTAGAGCCAACTTAAAATCTTCCGGGCTAGCTTCGTTCAGGTCTAAACCCGCCAAAAAAATCCGCGCAATGGGAAGATCGGCATTTTGCTCCAGCAGGTACTGAGCAGCACGCGGATTGCGGCGGTACTGACTCAAAGCTTGGCGCACTATCTCCTCTTGTCGGTGGGTGACTTTCCACCAAAACAGGCCCCGCTCGATACAGCAGGCCACTGAGAAGACCGAGAACATCAGCAGCGGGATCGAGAAGTACCAACCCCGGATCAATAACTGTAAAACCGTATCCATCGACCCTCACTCACCCGCGCCCTAGCGGAATTTTACGCTCATCTTGTCATAACATTTTCCCCGAAGGGCTGGGATCCCTTCTTGCGCGGCCAAGGTTGCACCTTTGGGTAATCTTGCCGGAATCCTTCCGGGTGAATTGGCTTGTTCACCTCGTCAATTGCCAATCTAGAGGGCATACTGGTTCCAAACAATCGGATCCCGAGGGCGTGAATTATGAAATTCGGACGCTGGTTGGGTCTTTGCTGCGCCTGTCTGATGGCATTGCTGTTGACGGCTTGTGGCAAGGGATCCACCCCCTACGACAGCATCGTGGTCAATTTTGTCAACACGGCCACCCCCAGTCAGATCTCCGCTATTGCTAAAGAATATGACGTGTCGCTGCGCCCTAGCAGTGCCAGTTCCTTTGCTCGTCAAGAAGCCATCTATCTGTTCGACGTGGATGCCAACCATCAGGGATCCACGCGACGCTTGATGAAGCGACTCACGGATGAGGCGTTGATTGAATATGCCCATCCCAACTACCAGTTCCAGGCGGCGTTTGTGCCCAATGATCGCCTCTATCCTCAGCAATGGAACCTAAAAGCCATCAATATGCCGGAAGCCTGGGATATCTCCCAGGGAGAAGGGATTACGGTGGCGGTGGTGGATACCGGGGTCACCCGAGTCTCTGACCTAGCCCAGACCGAGTTTGTCAAGGGCTACGACTTTGTTGATGACGACGAGAACCCTGAAGATTTACAAGGGCACGGCACCCATGTAGCGGGAACCATTGCCCAATCCACGAACAATGCTTTTGGAGTTGCCGGGATTGCCTTTAAGGCCAAGATCATGCCGGTGCGGGTCTTGGATGCCAATGGTTTTGGATCCCTGTCGGATGTGGTGGAAGGAATCCGCTACGCTGCCGACCATGGCGCAACCATTATCAACCTCAGCTTGGGGAGCCGTGCCTCTGCCCAGTTGATGCAAGAGGCGGTGACCTATGCCCACAACAAAGGGGTGACGATAATCGCGGCGGCGGGCAACGAAAACTCTAACCAAGTCAGCTACCCAGCCCGTTATGAGCATGTGATCGCGGTGTCGGCGACAGGCCCGAATGGGGAAAAAGCCCCTTACTCCAACTACGGCGTGGGTGTCGATATTTCCGCTCCTGGCGGGGCGAAAACCCAAGATCACCCGGAATACGGCATTCTGCAGCAAACCATTAATCGCCGCAATCCGAATGAAGCCCTTTTCGCCTACTTCCAGGGCACCAGCATGGCCACTCCCCATGTGGCTGGTGTAGCCGCGTTGATCCAGGCTCAGGGGGTGAAAGACCCCGACAAGGTGGAAGAAGTGCTGAAGATGTCCGCCACGCCGGTGCGAGACGACAAGCAAAACTTCTACGGTGCCGGTCGTTTGGATGCAGCCAAGGCTTTGGCACGGGCCACCGGTCAGCAGGAGGAAAATCCCCTGGTGCTCTGGTTCAAGGATTTCCTACAGTACCTGAACAACAATGGCTACCTGAATCCCCGCTTCTGGTTTGATGGCGGCCCGATTGCCCTGGTGCCGAAGCTGCTGATGGTGGTGGGTGGCTACATCATCATGGTGCTGATCCGCTGGTGGCTGGCTCCGAAGCGTCTGATCCAATCGGTGCCGTTGGTGGCGGGGATCCTCTTGGGCAGTGCTGGCTTGTTCCCCTTGCAGGGGTTGGCGATTGTCGGTGCTCCCCGTTGGCCCTTCCAGTTGGCGGGTAGTTCCCTGCCGGAGTTGGGTACAGCCTTTGCCCAGAGCAATGCCTTAAACCCACTGTTTGCCAGTGTCTTGATCCCTGGTTTACTGATGCTGCTGTTGCTGGGGCATCGACGCTGGCGCTGGGGGGTGATTGGCCTCTGCATAGGGATGGCCTCCCACTTGCTCTTGTCCGGATCCCTGTTCTATGAGGGGGTGGTATGGTTTGGATCCTCTGCTTGGTTGGGTCGCTCCTTCTTGCTTCTCAATGGGGTGCTTTGCCTGGGCTTGGCCTACTTGGGAGCACAAGCTTCTCTGGAACAGCCCTCTACAGCTACCGGGCTAGCGCTGAGGAAGTGATGCAGGAGTACACAGGTAAAATCGAGTTCCTGGATATTGAGTCGGGGGTGTGGGTGCTGACGGTGCCTTCCGGCGAACACTACGCCCTCTTCCGTGCCCCCAAAGATCTCCTGCAGGAGGGATTGGAGGTGACAATCCAGGGACAGGTGAAAGAAGACATGCTGACGGTGGCACAAGTGGGGCCGGTGTTGGAAGTGAAGAGCTTCAAACTACAGCCCTAGTGCCTATCGGATTACTCTATCGGTTGCACTATCGGCTGAATGAGTCTCATTGGGGATCCCTTCTGGCTGGGTGAGAGGGGATCCTGATTTTTTAAGCTGTTTTCAGCTGAGTGTCTGGCTGGGTGGATCCCAAGAAACATCTCGCTGTTCAAGAGAAGGCTGCTTGCTCTAGAGGATCCTCCCCAGCCCCTAGGAGAACAAAGCCTCCAACCTATCCAAAGCCTTTTTGACTTTGGCCTGGGCGGCTTCTACCTCCGGCTGATCGTAGCCTTTGGCGGCAAAATCCAATTTTTCCAGGCTTTGACCCAATTCCTTGGTCAGCCGAATCACCTCTTGCTTTTGTTCTTTCGGCAAGGTGACGGCCAGCCCCGTCAAGTTTTTACGAGTCAAGCCCATTGGCCCATGAATGTAGGAGCGGATCTCCAGCCAATCTTCCGCATCCACCAACCTTTGCAATTGGCTGACTTGCTGTTCCAGTTCTTGGACTTGAGGGGGCAAACTGGCTGCCTGCACAGGGGATCCCAGCCACAGCCCCAAAGCCACAAACAGCACCAGCAAAAGACTGCGCCAACAGCTCATCATCACACACCTCCAACATGCTTGATTTTTCTTAGCAATAGTTTACCTGTCGGTAGGCCCTTGGTTGGTGGAGCCTTAGGGATGAGATGAATGGAACAGAAAATCGGATCTGTCCTACGCGAACCCAAAACAAACGGTCTCTTAACCTGTACCGGATGGCTCAACAAATGGGCTAGGCTGGGAATGTAAATGTAAAAGAATGTAACTGGCGCTCTCATGCAACGCATCATCCTCATGACCGGCAAGGGTGGAGTCGGCAAAACCTCGATGGCGGCGGCGACTGGCTGGCGTTGTGCTGAGATCGGCCTGAAAACTCTGGTATTGAGTACGGATCCGGCTCACTCCTTAGCGGATAGCTTCGATCAGCCCCTCGGGCACGACCCGATTGAGGTCAAACCCAATCTTTGGGGGGCAGAGCTGGATGCCCTCAACGAGTTGGAGCTGAACTGGGGATCCGTCAAAACCTACATTACTCAGGTGTTGCAAGCGCGCGGACTGGATGGAGTGCAAGCGCAGGAGTTGGCGATTTTGCCGGGGATGGATGAGATTTTTTCCCTGGTGCGGGTGAACCGCCACTACGACGAGGATGATTTTGATGTGTTGATCATCGACTCGGCTCCTACCGGAACCGCTCTGCGGTTGCTGAGCTTGCCAGATGTCTCCGGTTGGTACATGCGCAAGTTCTACAAGCCTCTGCAGGGGCTAGCCCAGATGCTGCGTCCCATTGCCGAGCCGATTGTGAAGGGACTCACCGGGATCCCTTTGCCGGATAACCGGGTGCTGGATGCCCCCTACGAGTTTTACGAGAAAATCGAGCGTCTGGAGCGGATCCTTACCGACAACCGCATCACCTCGGTACGATTGGTGACCAACCCGGAAAAGATGGTGATCAAGGAATCCTTGCGGGCCCATGCCTACTTAAGCCTGTACGGGGTGGCAACCGATTTGGTGGTGGCCAATCGCATTTTGCCGGATACGGTGGTGGATCCCTACTTTGCCACTTGGAAAGCTGCTCAACAAAAATATCGCCGGGAAATTCACGAAAATTTTGCCCCCCTACCCGTCTTTGAGATCCCGCTGTACTCAGAGGAGTTGGTAGGCTGGGAGGCCCTGGCCCGTCTGAAAAAAGACCTCTGGGGGGATCGCAACCCGGCGGAAGTGCTCTACGCTGAGCAAACCATGAACGTGGTTACAGACAATGGCCAATATCGGCTGGATCTCTACCTGCCCGGGATCCCGAAAGAGCAGGTGGAACTGAGCAAAACGGGGGATGAACTGAATATCCGTATTGGCAATCACCGGCGCAACCTAGTGCTGCCCCAGACCCTGGCCGCCATGAACCCAGCCCGCGCCAAAATGGAAGAAGACTACCTGCGCATTCACTTTGCCGCTTGAGGGTCTCTCCTCTCGATGCCTTCACGATCCAAGCAGGATCAGTCAGGATTCTTTTGGAGCAGGACTCTGTGCCAAACCCATCGTGATCCTGGGAGTATCCTGGGAAAAGCCAAAAGGGCATGACTGCGGAACGTTTTCGCAAGAAGCACCTGGATTGGCAGCTTTTAGGACGGAACGGAATGCTTGACCAAGCCGATACATCTGAACCCTCAACTCTTGCCCCCATCCATGTCATTGGCGGAGGGCTGGCAGGAACGGAAGCAGCGTGGCAAATTGCCCAGGCGGGATTGACGGTGATCCTGTCGGAGATGCGCCCTGTGCGTCAAAGTCCGGCCCACCACACAGAACATTTGGCGGAACTGGTATGTAGCAACTCCTTTGGAGCCTTGGCGAGTGATCGGGCTGCCGGGTTGCTCAAGGAAGAATTGCGACAACTGGGATCCCTGGTGATTGGGATGGCGGATCGACATGCTGTCCCAGCAGGAGGAGCCCTAGCCGTAGATCGGGCGGTGTTTAGCCAAGCTCTCACTGAAGCGATTCAAGCCCATCCGCGCATCACCTTACGGCGGCAAGAAGTCACCCACATTCCCGAAGGAATCACCGTCCTCTGTACCGGGCCCTTAACCAGTGATCCCTTGGCAGAAGCGCTCCAAGCCTTCACGGGGTTGAGCTACCTGAGCTTTTTCGATGCTTCCAGCCCGATTGTAACAGGGGACTCTTTGAACCGAGAGGTGGTGTTTCCGGCCTCCCGCTACGGCAAAGGAGAAGCCGCCTATCTGAATTGCCCGATGACCGAAGCAGAGTACGAGCAGTTTTGGCAAGCTTTGGTACAAGCGGAACAAGCTCCCTTGAAAGCCTTTGAGCAAGAAGAACGCTCCTTTTTTGAGGGCTGCCTACCAATCGAAGAAATGGCCCGCCGGGGTAAAGAAACCCTCTGTTTTGGCCCTCTCAAGCCGGTGGGATTGGTGGATCCCCGCACCGGATCCCGGCCTTATGCGGTGGTACAACTGCGGCAAGAGGACAAGGCAGGGCAACTGTGGAACTTGGTTGGGTTCCAAACCAACCTGAAATGGGGAGAGCAACAGCGGGTGTTTCGTCTCATCCCTGGCTTGGAACAGGCCGAGTTCGTGCGCATGGGGGTGATGCACCGCAATACGTTTTTGAATGCGCCGCAGTTGCTGGAACCAACCTTACAATTTCGCAAGCGACCGAGCTTGTTTGCTGCCGGTCAGTTGGTGGGCACAGAAGGCTATGCCTGTGCCGTGGCGGGTGGGTGGCTAGCGGGATCCAATGCGGCTCGTTTTGCCCTAGGTTTACCTCTGATTCAGCTGCCCCCTGAAACGATGATCGGATCCTTGTTTCAATTCATTAGCAGTGCGGATCCCAAATATTTTCAACCGATGCCGGCAAACTTTGGAATTTTGCCCAATTTGGAGGGGCGCAGGATCCGTAGCAAAGCGGAGCGCTATGGTCGCTATCGGGATCGGGCTTTGGCCGCGCTAGCGGCAACGGGGTTGACCCGACAAGTCCAAACCGCCTGAGGAATCCGTGAACCGTTTAAGTCTGTTCCCAACTGTTGCAGGTTACAGTCAAAACTCAGGTTGGCGGTTAGGTTGAAATCAATAAGACCTGCGGAGGCCGATGCGGAAGACGCTCTGTGAATATTCTTGTCATTAATGCCGGTTCTAGCAGCCTGAAGTCCTCCCTTTTTCAGGTGGTTGAGGGCAAGGTCGATGCCACTCCTCTCTGGCAAGCCCAGGTGGATTTCACCTACAGGCCAGAGGAGACCCTGATCCAGACGCGGCGGCGAGGCGGTGGCTGGGTATCTTTTCCTTCTATTCCACCTCAGGCGGGCATCAACGGATTGGCCCCCTTGTTTCAAAGCCTTTGGCAAGGAGAAGAAGCCCTACTGCCAGGGGCCAAGGCCATCGATGCTATCGGTCATCGGGTGGTGCATGGGGGATCCCTTTATCAGCGGCCCACCCAGATTAGCCCCATCGTCGAGCAGACCATTGAGCAGCTCATTCCTTTGGCTCCGGCCCATAACCCCGCCGCGTTGGAGGGGATCCGTCTGCTTGGTCACTTGGCACCCGGGATCCCGCAGGTTGCGGTCTTTGATACCGCCTTTCACCAGCAAATGCCTGCTGCTGCCGCTCTTTACCCACTGCCCTATGCCTGGGCAGAACAAGGGATCCGCCGCTACGGGTTTCATGGCATTAACCACGAGTATTGTGCCCGCCGTGCCGCTGAACTGTTGAACCGCCCTTTGTCGGAGTTGCGGCTGATCACCTGTCATCTGGGCAATGGCTGTTCCTTGGCGGCCATTCGAGGAGGCAAAAGCGTCGATACCACCATGGGCTATACCCCTCTGGAAGGCTTGATGATGGGATCCCGGTCGGGGTCAGTGGATCCGGGCATTTTGATCCATCAGTTGCGGCAGGGGATGAGCGTTGAAGAATTGGATCGAATTTTGAACCGGGAATCGGGCCTCAAGGGGGTTTCCGGCTTGAGTAGCGACATGCGGACTGTGTTGGAGGCGATGGAAGCAGGGCATAAACGGGCGGAACTGGCTTTTGATCTGTTTATTCACCGGCTGCGCAGCCAGATCGGGTCGATGCTGATGAATTTGGATCGGCTGGATGCCTTAGTGTTTTCTGGTGGCATTGGGGAAAACTCAGCGCCGGTACGGGCGGCCACCTGTGCAGATCTGGGTTTCTTAGGGATCCAGATCGACCCCGTTCTCAATGCCGGATCCCCCCGCAACTGCGATATCAGCACCTTCGATGCTGCAGTGCGGGTTTTGGTGATCTCAGCTCAAGAGGACTGGGCCATTGCCACAGCTTGCCAAGCGGTTTTGCAAGGGGAGTAAACGAAGGATCCAAGACCGATTCCGGTCAGATTCTCTCCTTTCTGACCACTAGCTGGGGGAGGATAAACCTCCAACAATAAACTCAACAAACAGAAGCTCATTTTGGGGTGGAGAGGAGATGATGCGGAGAATCGATCAGATCAATCCATGGATCAATGAACGGATCCCATTGTTTTTGCTATTCAGCGGTGTGCTTGTGGGTTGTGGGGGCACGACGGGCGGTAGCGATTTTTTGCCTCTGCCGGATCCGATTCCAGCTCCAGCCCTCACCATTACCGATCTCTCGCCGCGTACGGTCTCGGTGGGGCAAACCCCGACTTTTGTTGTCTCCTTCCGAGTGGAGGCGCCTGCCGGGATCCGCGGTTCTAATGCCTTTCTGGCTTCCGTTACCACTCCACTGGGCAATTTCGTTACCTTAGGGGCTTTTGATGCTTCCCAATTGCCCGGCTGCTCCATTGGGGCCACCGCCTGCACGGTCACAGGACTCACTCTGACGCAAAATAGTTTTACCCCGACTCAAACAGGATCCCATCAATTAACCATCAGTGTTTTCGATCAACGGGATCGACTGGGTAGTGGGAGCCTCACCTTCAACAGTGTGCTTTGAGGATCTTGACCTCATGATTTCCTGGCCTCTTCAGCAACCATGGCTCTTGACATCCTCTCCCAGCAACTCTAGCGACTATGCAAGGAAATTCCTTGGGTCGCCCACTGGTTGATTTTTTAGAGACGTTGGTGGTGTACAAGTTTCCAGGTATGAGTCGGGAGGAGATCGGGGAGATGTTTGGTACACAAGATTTGAGACAGACCCGGTTTTACCAAGAGGTCATTCAAGAAGGCATTCAACAGGGGCTTACTCAAGGGATCCAACGGGAGGCAACCCACCTGACCTTATGGCTACTTCGCAAGAAGGTGGGGGAACTCCCTCTGGAACAGCAAACTCAAATTCGCGCTTTGTCGGTGGAGCAATTAGAAGTTTTGGGAGAAGACCTTCTCGATTTTGGATCCTTGGCAGATTTGACAGAATAGCTGAAAAGATTGAGCTAGGAGGGCTCCCGAGTTGTCAAAAGAATTTTCCCAGCAGTAATCATTTGGGCACTGAAGATCCCACATTAGACCCCATATTTTTGATCCCCTCAACGAGTCAGATACCGTTCTAAGCGTCCCTGAAAAAAGGACAAGATCAAGGTCAGCAGCCAATACCACAAAGCAGCCACCACCAAAGCTTCAAAAAAATGTTGACGTGGCAACCCAGCTTGGCGGGCACGACCCATGAGCTCTTGCAAAGCAATGGCACTGGCCAAAGCCGTATCTTTCTGCATGGCGATAAATTGATTGCCAATATCCGGTAAGACAATCCGAAAGGCTTGCGGCAGAATAATCCGCCACATGGTTTGCCAAGGTTTTAACCCCAGTGCATAGGCAGCTTCCGTTTGTCCGCGATGAATCGCTTGGATCCCGGCCCGAAAGATTTCGCTCATGTAAGCCCCATAGTTCAAGGTCAGGGCCAATACCGCTGAAGCAAAGGATCCCAAAACCAGACCCAATTGGGGTAAAGCCTGATAGATAAACAAAAATTGCAGAAATAGAGGCGTGCCCCGCATCAGAGACACATACAAAGCCGACAGGCTACTTAGGGGAGCCACTTGTGAAAGGCCCGCTAATGCCGACAAAAAGGCCAACGTGGTGGCACAGAGAATCGAGACCAGTGACAGTTGAAAGGTAATGCCCACCCCTTGCGAGATAAACCACCACCATTCCCGCACAAAGTTGCCGTTCAAGCGCAGAGTGCGGACTGGGATCCCGGCCAACTCAAACCGTACCCCACTGAAGGCGAATGCCAACAACGCCAGCCATAGAACCAACCATAACCCTCGCGCCACCGGAAACGGGATCCCTTTCTGAAGGGGGGGCGGTGGCTGGGTGGGCTGCACCAGCGGGATGGAGTCCTTGTTCACTCGACTTTTTTCGTTAAATCAATGCCGTAGTAACGCTCCGAGAGAGCCGTCAGGGTGCCATCGGCGTGCATGGCTTCCAGGATCTCCGTAATTTTGGCTTGCAAACTCTCTGAGCTAGCAGGACTGGAGCGATCCAAGGCTACAGCCAAGGCTTCGTAATAGACAGGATCCCCAAGCGTTTTTAGGGGTAGCCCTTCTTGAATGGCATCTTCTGCCGTCGGTAAAGCGGTCAAAACTGCATCCAGACGGATCCCATCTCCCAAGGCCAAATCCTGGAGGGCCAAACTATCGGTGTCATAAATGCGAATATCCACACTCGGGGCTGGGATTTCTATGGTTTCCCCCTCTAGGGTGAGGGCACCTTCCAAATAAGCCTGATAGGTGGTGGCAGTGCCGACCCCAACCCGTTTGCCCTCCAAACTGGGAATATCAGGGATGGTGGAGGTTTCATGCACCACAAAACTGGCAGGGGTGTAGTAGTAGGGAATGGTGAAGAGCAGGGCCTGTTGGCGCTCTGCGGTCACGGTCATGGAGCCGACATTCACATCCCAGCGGCCATTCCAAGAGCCGGCGGTGATCACATCGAAGTTGATATCCAAAAACTCGGCTTCCACCCCTAGGCGACTGGCGATCTCACGGGCCACATCCACATCAAACCCTTCCCAAGTGCCATCAGGGTTGAGGTAACTTTGGGGGCGGTAATTGGAGTCCGTGGAAACTCGCAGCACCCCCCGTTCTTGCACTTGGGCCAACAGATCGCTGCTTTGAGCCATCAGGGATCCCTGGGTTGTCCCCAAGGTTAGGCATCCGGCGAGGGTGAGCAAAAAGGCTTGTAAGGATCTGCGTCGAGAAACAAACATCGGCAAAACCTCGGCTGAACGTGAAGAGCAACCCCACTGGGATCCATCTAAGATACCAAAGGCTGTCATAGTCTCCGCCGCAAGACGGTATCACCTGACACGAGCCCGTCAGACCTTGCGACACGTCCAGGGTTAGGTTGGGAGCAACAAAGGGGATCAGGACAGGGCACTATTTCTATTTCTATATGTCTCTTATATGTCTCCTCCGAGCCCAATATTAATGCGGGTGACCCAGCACGGTTGAAACAGGCAGGGATCCCGAAAAGAGCGAAGAAAGGCCCTGAGACCAGATAACCCACTGGGATCCTTTCGTTCAGGCGGGAAGAGCCATAGTTAGGGTTGGCACACTCCTACCTCAAGCGTTTGTTAATTCAAACAAAGGGATTGAGAAAAAACCACGCTCGCCATGTTAGATCTACTGCCAGTCCATGCACGGTTACTGCTCTTTTCCTCCTGGCTATGAGTCTGAGCTTGCTGCCAACTCATTTGCTCGTCCCCCAAAAGGAGAGTGCAAAGGCTCCCGCTCCGCAGTGATTTCAGGTTCCCTGAGCCGGATCCCGGAGATGGACATCAAGAGGAGCCGCAGAGCTGAGTGGGCAATCAAGAGGTCAGGAGCGTTTATGGTCAGCACCAGCATCCTTGAGGCGGATCACCAGCCGCGATACCCCCTCAGCGACCATGTGCAGGTGATTCAGCCCTCAATTCCGGTTGAACTGTTGGATGCAGAGTCTTGGCAAGGGATCCAAGCCATTGCCCAATGGCTCCCCGGTTCATTGACCAACTTTTTTGGTTTTGAATGTCGGTTGGGGATCCCGGAGGCAGCGGGAGATTTTCTGATTTGTTTGGATGCCCAAGAAGCGGGCCGTAATACCTTGGCTTCCGCAGAATATGGGGCCAGCCTGTTGCAATCGGAGCCGATTTGGCAGCGGATCCATCAATTGGGTCAACATTGGCAGGCAGCGGGATCCCTCCTGTCAGAGCGGGTTCACAACATGTGGCTGGAGTTTGATGTGGAGCGGTCGGGGTCTGTTGCCACACCTTTGCCCAGCTGTTTCATCGGCTCGTTGCCCATTTATGGAAACCCCACCGAGGGGGATGAGATTCACCATTGGCTGCTCACGGAACCCCTGACTTTACTCCGAGGAGAAGCTCTACCCACCTGCGTGCAAGCGATGGTGTTGCGCTGTCTACAAAGTATTCACAGAAGGTTACACCGTTATCATCAATGGCTTGCAGCAATTCAATGCTTCTTTAGCCTCATTCTGTTGCAATCTGCAAGAGTTTCTATGTCATCGCATTGTTGCAAATTTGTATTTTTCACCGCAGGGATCCAAGGCGCTTTTCCCTCACTACGATACCCATGATGTGTTTGTCCTTCAGGTGGAGGGATCCAAGCAGTGGTACCTATATCCACCCCCGCAGCCGGTGCCGCTACTCAACAGTTTTCAACCGGTGATTCCCTCCGAACGATTGGGATCCCCTCTCAAAGAGGTGTACCTACAAGCAGGAGATTTGCTCTACATTCCGCGCGGATTTGTCCACGAGGCAGAAACCAACGCCCACCCCTCTTTGCACCTCACCCTCGGTGTTTATCCCTTTCAGTGGTTAGATTTACTTACCTCCGCCCTGACGGCCCTGAGCCTACAGGAAGAATCGCTACGCAGAGCACTACCGCCTGGTTTTTTCCGGTTACCCGCCGATCAACTGGAGGAACCCTTTCGGGAACTGTGCCAGCGGCTGGCTCTCCAAACCGATGTGGAGGCGGGGCTATCGCTGCTTCTGGATCAATTGATTCGCCAGGCCATTGTTGCACCGGATCACCATTTCGCTCTCATCCCTCAGCTGGAGGCAGTCACCCTTAACACCGTGGTAGCCAAACGGGCCGGAATGCCATGCCGTATTGTTCCGCAGGGGTTTGCGGTTTCGATTCAGTTCCCAGGTAACACCATCAAGGGACAAGCCCATTTAGAACCCGCCTTCCAGTACATAGCTGCCGCCGTCAGCCCATTCTCGGTCTCAGATCTACCCGAACCCCTCTCAGATGAGGCCAAGATCACCCTGGTTCAGCGACTGATTCGTGGCGGGTTGCTGCGCATCCATACAGACTCCTCGGTCTAGCTCATAAAAACCGTTGCGCAGGCTCAATCTCAAGCCACCAAGGCATGGACGTGATCCTTAAAACTCACTTCTGGTGATCCAGATCAAAGCAAATCGTTCTCCAAACCCGTACATTGAGTTTAGCCAAAAGGTTAATGACAATTTTGGCGAAAAAAGATAACTTCTCCTCTCCCGCACAAGTTATCCGATAGACTGGGGCAAAGAGTAGGGCACGGGGGCACTAAAGCATGGAGGATGAAATCGTGTATCAACTGACGTTGGAATGGACAGAAGCGGAACAATACCGATCCCAAACGCTCTCTTCTAATTTGTCCAAACTAGTCACCATTGGACGGGATCCCGATTGTGATGTGGTGCTCAATGACCAGGCTCGCTCCGTTTCCGGCGTACATGCTGGGCTGTATTTTGATCCCAAAAGTTTAAGTTTTCACGTCCGTAACCTAACTCGAGATCGCCTGCCCCCCAAACAACCCAACCCGATTTGGGTGAATGGCCAAAAAGTCATCCAAGAAGAGCTTTCCATCGCACCCAACAGCCAAATCCAGCTAGGCCGGATGGTACTGAAGGTAAAATCTGTAGAAGCAGTCATGAAAGATCGGGGCGTTACCCTGAGTTGGGGGTCTTTAGATGCCCTGAAAGTTAAGTGTAGCCGTCTGCAGAATCCCCACTATCTGCCACCTGAGTATCAAGGTCAAAACTGCCCCTACTGTGGACATTTGGTGCTCAGTGCTTCTTTGGTCATGCCTCCTCCAGAGCCACCCAAAGCGGCTGCCAATAGCCAAATTCTCTCAGCACAGCCCAAAAGCAGTCCCAAGCCTAGCCCTGCACAACCCCGCCCAGAAGGAAGTGAACTCAATTCTGAAGGCTGACTTCTTCCAGAAACTACTGGAAAAATCAAAAAAAATCGGGATCCCGAGAGTGACATCTCCGATACCTCAGATCCGCCTCATCACTCCAAGTAACTCCAAAAAGACTCGGTTGAGCTAGGGATCCCTTTGGCCAAGAGAAAATGTAAAACTTTGAATCCGGAGTAGAAGGATGCAAATTCAACTGAGCTGGGAAGATCCCATTACAGAGGAACAACAGGAACCCATCTTTCCATTACCTTTTGCTTTCGGGCGGGATCTCACCCAAC
This sequence comes from Thermostichus vulcanus str. 'Rupite', assembly GCF_022848905.1. Classification (NCBI taxonomy): domain Bacteria; kingdom Bacillati; phylum Cyanobacteriota; class Cyanophyceae; order Thermostichales; family Thermostichaceae; genus Thermostichus; species Thermostichus vulcanus. The sequence continues at coordinate 82,642 of NZ_JAFIRA010000007.1, read as the reverse complement.
TGCCCAACGAATGGCAGGGAAAAGAAGTATCCCGAGCGGTATTCACCAGTCAAGAAATTTCTCGCTACCACGCCCTCATTTATCGCAGCGAGGATGGGCAGGTGATCTACGAAGATCGCAGTGCCAATGGAAGTCGCATCAACGGAGAAAAAATTCGGCAGGCACGACGGGTACTTCAAGGTGGAGAAGTGGTGCAGTTCGGTCCCTACAGTGTCACCGTCAGTTTGGTACCCTCTGGGGATCCCAGCGCCACCCTGTTGACCAGCGCCCACCGAGGCACGCGCACCCTCTTGCTAGAACCTCCTACGGATCTGATTCGCCCGAACACCCGCACCGACGTTGACATCCCCCCATCCTCCACCATTGTTTTTGCCCCAGAGCAGTCCCCCGATTCTCGCTCTGCTAGCGAATTCCCACCCCCTCTTTTTCAGGCGGAGCAAATTTCCCTCAGTGCGCTTCAAGCCACAGGGCTGCCTGTCGAGGAGGCGGAGTATCTGGCCTTGGGCGGCGGCATGGGGAGCTTCGTTTGGGTAGATACCATTCGCATTCATGGGGTCAAACCGGAACAGATTCGGGTGATCAGCATCGCCAAAAAGCCCTACGAACGGTACGACCGGCTGCTGAACAATTGCCAAATCCCCCGCTGGAAACGCATTCGGTCTGGGTCGGACTCCTGTCCTGACAACATTTGGGGTTGGCCAGGTTATGCCCTGCGGGATGCTCGGCGTTCCTTTTTTTCGGGCCGTGTTTTGGAGGCTTTGGGCTTCTTATGGCAGGTGTTTAGCGAACCCCTCTTGGCTGATACTTACACGCCACGGGCTGGAGATGTTTTTGCCTCCATGGATCGAGAAGCCGCCCGAATTGGCTGGGATCAAATGCTACGCTACGGCCATATTCGTGCCATTCGCAAAACGGAAGATGGCCGCTATGTGGTGGCCTATTCTGCAACCCGACCCGGCTATACCGATCACCGTTTTATGGTGGCCAAGTACCTTCATTTGGCAACGGGTTACCCCGCTATTAAGTTGCTGAATGACCTACAAGAGTTTCGGGAACGGACTGGAGATCTGAAATCTGTGGTGCATGGATACGAACCGCACCCGCACGTTTACGAATACCTGGAAAAACAGGGCGGTACCATTTTGATTCGGGGGTTTGGTATTGTGGCCTCGCAGGTGATGGATCGGGTGTATGAGGCTCGTAAAATTAACCCTCGCATTTCGGTGGTGCATTTGAGTCGTTCTCCCAAAAGTGGCAATCGCTTTGGGCGGGCTAAGCGAGAGGTGGATAACCATTGGGAGTTTCAACCCTATAACTGGCCCAAAGGCACTTGGGGGGGAGATCTACGAGCCAAATTGGAGGCTGCTACCCCTCTAGAGCGACGAGAATTGCTAGAGGTATGGGGCGGCACCACGACAGCCAGTCGGCGAAAATGGCGGCGGGCGGTGCGGCAAGGGTTACGGGAGGGCTGGTATTCCATCGTCTTCGGCAAGGTGGAATCGGTGGTGCTCAGCGACAAAGGCAAACCCGTCACCTACATTCAGGGCACCCACAACAACACCCAGATGAAAGTTGAGGCGGATTTTGTAATCGACTGCACCGGGTTGGTTTCGGATCCCATGACCAATCCTCTCCTCAACGATCTGATCACTCGCTACAATTTGCCTCTCAACCCCCATGGGCGGCTACATGTTTCCAACGATTTTGAGCTGGTAGAAATGCGAAACCGGGATGGGCGTATGTATGCTGCCGGGATCATTACCTTGGGTGGTCCCTATGCTCCTGTAGATACCTTTTTGGGTTTGCAGTACTGTGCGCATCGTTCGGCGGAGCATTTGGTACGGGTGAGAGCCCCCGGTATGAAAACCCTAGAAGGGATTGGATCCCTGTGGCAATGGTGCAAATGGGCTTTGAACCTCAGACCTTAATTGTTTAAGCATTGATAAGCATTGATCGACTTCTTACCAGCAACCTATTTGGAGGGAACAATGACTCCGACTTTGATTGGTCGTTGGCAAACCCGTGTTTTTCTACTGGCCACCATTGGGGGTTTGGCAACCTTACCTTTTTATTTTGGGCTAACTGGACACGGCGGTAGCCTGATCTATTTTTGGGTGCTGTTTTACGTGGGTTTAATTGGCTGTGGTTGGGATGTGCTCTACAACTTTCTCATGGGTTGGATGTGGGATCACGATTGGCCAGGGTTTTTACAGCTTTTGGCGGGCATTTGGGAAGGTCTGTTTTTGGGTACAGTCCTAACAATTACAGGTCTTCCTTATATCCCAACCCAACGCTTCTATTTGGGGGATTTCATCCTCCACTACAGTTTTGTCTGGGTTTGTATTTACCTCAGCTCCTGGGTGGTGATGCGGATTCTGTTTCCCCGCTGGCGCTTTCGAGGCGGTGAGTGGCTGGGCAAATGGCCTTATTCCCGTGGCTAGGCCAGGTCAGTCGAGAGGGGATCCCGCCGCTAGGGGAGCCATTGCCGTTAAAATCAGGCTGGAATTGCTCCAAGAACTGGTCTGTGTCTGAGTTGACGTCAGCAGGCTGAGGGGAGTGATGACTTGTTAACCCCGAATCCATTCCCTGCGCGGTGCCTCGCCCCATGCAAGCTTGTACCCTGATCGCTCACGCCAAGATTAATCTCTACCTGGAAGTCTTGGGATCCCGTCCAGATGGATATTCAGAAGTGGCGATGGTGTTACAGAGCATTCAGTTGGCGGATCGGGTTGAGCTGAAGCGTCGCCAGCACGGGATCCACCTCAGTTGCAATCATCCGCAAGTGCCTTTAGATGCCACGAACCTGGCCTATCGCGCCGCTGAGCTGCTGCAAAAGGAATCTCATTCCTCGGCAGGGGTGGACATTCACATCGAAAAGCACATCCCAGTGGCCGCAGGGTTGGCCGGTGGCTCAGCCAATGCCGCAGCCGTGTTGGTGGGGCTGAACCAATTGTGGGGACTGGGGCTCACCGTTGGGGACTTACAAACCTTAGGAGCCCGGCTTGGTTCCGATATTCCCTTTTGTGTGCAGGGTGGCACACAACTGGCCACTGGGCGGGGAGAAATTCTAGAACCGCTCATGGATTTGGAAGGGATCCCTTTGGTGCTGGCCAAACCTAGGTCCTTGGGAGTATCTACCGCCTGGGCCTACCAAACCTTCCGATCCCTGCAAGTGGACAGAACCTTGGCTGCTCGGCCCAATGACACAGTTTCGAGCTTGCCGCAGTTGTTGGCAGCCCTTGAACGCCAGGATCCGCAAGCTTTGGCGAACAGTTTGCGCAATGACCTAGAAAAACCTGTGTTGGCCGCACATGCCATTGTCGGGGAATTAAAAACGGCCTTGTGCTCAGTGGGGGCGCTCGGATCCCTGATGTCCGGGTCAGGGCCGACTGTGTTCGGCATCATGCCCAGCTTGGAACAAGCCTCTCAAACACGGGACATCTTGCGGCGACAGTTTCAGGATGTAGATTTTTGGGTGACTCAGGCCGTTCCAACTGGGATCCTGCTAGAACCAGGGCCACCACAGCTAAGCGCCAGCTAGAGGGCTGGAAATGGCTCCTTGGCGAAGTGTTGGAAGGGTGGGATGGAGGCAATGCTGGAAAGCAAGCCGAAGGTTGGAGAAGGACGAAAGATTCCGCAATGAGCAGACAATACTCTAGCCAAGCGAGAGGATACTGAGCAGGGATTGAAAGGTGCTAAGCACGTACATGGTTGAGTCCCGATTTAGTCCAGCAAAGCCAAGTTATCGCGGTGAATAGCCGTATCGACTCCTTCATAGCCGAGAATGTGGGGAATCTCAGCCGTTTTTTTGCCTTTGATCCGCCGCAACTCCTCGGCACTGTAGTTCACCAAGCCTCGCGCCACCTCTTGCCCACTTGGATCGCAGAGGCGCACCGCAGCTCCAGCCTCAAACTCTCCCGAAATAGCCGTGACCCCTGCCGGCAATAACGAGCGCCCTTGTTCGCAGACGGCCCGCACTGCCCCCGCATCCAAAGTCAGGGATCCCTCTGGTACCAACCCATAGGCAATCCAGCGTTTGCGGGCACTGGCGGGTTGAGGGGCGGGATCAAAACGGGTACCAATCGCTTCTCCAGCCAAAATCGCCGGGATCTGTTCCGGTCGTTTGCCATTGGTGATCACGACTGTCACCCCCGCGGCTGTGGCAATTTGGGCTGCCGTTAGTTTGGTAGCCATTCCCCCAGTTCCCCAACCGCTTTTTCCCTGCACCTCCGCCTTCACCCGCAAGGGGATCCCGCGCATCACCCGTTCAATCGGTTCCGCCGCAGGATCTCGGTTGGGATCTGCCGAGTAGAGCTTGTCCACATCGGTGAGCAAAATTAGCCATTGCGCCTGCACCATGCTGGCTACTAGAGCAGAAAGGGAATCATTATCGCCAAACTTTAACTCCTCCACCGCCACTGTATCGTTCTCATTCACAATCGGGATCACCCCCATCTGTAGGAGTTGGGCAAAGGTGCGATTGGCATTCACATAGCGGGTGCGCTCTACCAAATCGGAACGGGTGAGCAAAACCTGAGCAATCGGTTGGTTCAATGCCGAGAACAAATCATCATAAAGGCGCATCAACCGCCCCTGCCCCACCGCTGCCACCGCTTGCTTTTCTGCAATGGTCGTCGGTCGCTGTCGCAACCCTAGGCGGGAACAACCCACCCCCACCGCTCCAGAAGAGACCAAGATCACGGAATGCCCTTGGCCGCGTAAGCGGGTGAGCACCTCGACCAAAGGCCCCAAAACCGAAAGTCGCAACGAGCCACTCTGAGCATCCGTCAGACTGGAGGTGCCGATCTTTACCACCACCGTTACTGCTGCCACCATCGCCCTATTCACCTGGGATCCCAGCCAATATTCCACCATACCGGAGCTGAGTCTCTGTTGGGACGAGAGAAAGTTGGCTTGCTGTCGGGGTCACTGCAAGGGAGAATGAGAATTGATAAACGAAATCTTAAGCTCACGCTCCTCTTCTGCCTGTGAATCCTGTCCGCACTCTCTCCGCGACCAAAGCTGCTTTCTTCAGCGCTTATCCTCGCCCGATCAACTCCGTTTACCGCCGGGTGGTGGAAGAGCTGCTGGTGGAGCTTCACTTGGCTACCGTAAACAGCGCCTTTGTCTACGATCCCTTTTTTGCTCTGGGGCTGGTCACTATCTACGATGGGTTGATGGAAGCCTACCAGCCACCGGAGCAGCGGGAGGGGATCTTCAATGCCCTGTGTAAAGCGCTACAACTTAAGCCAGAGGTGTTGCGGAAGAATGCCCGCGATTTGCTGGAGTTGATGCGAAGTGGGGATCCCAGACAACGATTGAACCTGCTCTGCCTGAAGCCGGAAGCAGAAGATGTGGGTGGGTTAAAAGGGATCCTGGAACGGATGACTCAGCCTCCCTACGCCTACAGTCGGGTATTGGCGGTCGGTCTGTACACTGCTTATGAACAGGTGGCGATCCCTCTGTATGCGGATGTAGAGGAGCGTACCCGCCGCTTCCTGGAAGATGTGGTGGGCAAACTGCCGTTTTCAGCAGAACGAGTCAAAAAAGACCTAGAGCTGTACCGCAACAGCCTAGATCGTATGAAGCAGGCCCGTGCTGTGGTGGAAGAAATGGTGAAAGCAGCCCGTCGCCAGCAGGAACGCCGACAATCTACAGCCACCTTGCCCGAAACTCCGATAGCGGATCCCAGTGAACCTACGACCTAATTGACTTCCTTGATGAGTGCCTGCGATAACCTTCAGGATTCTCAACATCCCATCGATCAGCCTGACTTGATGGTTGTCATGACCACGGTCGGATCCGCGGCGACAGCCCATCAGTTAGCCCATACGTTGGTGGCAGAACGCTGTGTGGCTTGTGCGCAGGTGCTACCTGGTATTACCTCTTTTTATCACTGGCAGGGATCCCTACAAACCGATTCCGAAACGCTGATTTTGTTCAAACTGCCTGCAGGAGCCTATTCCCGACTGGAACGGCGCTTGCGAGAGTTACACCCTTATGATGAGCCGGAGATCCTGGCCCTAACAGCCAGCCAGGTGAGTCCCACCTACTTGGCCTGGGCCTTAGAGCAGGTAGGCTGAGGAATAGCAGCACGTCAAATGGGTGAGCCATGATTGCCCTATACCCCGGCAGCTTCGACCCCATCACACTGGGGCATCTGGATATCATCGAGCGAGCCAGCCCTTTGTTCAGTCGGGTGATTGTTGCCGTCTTGAAAAATCCCAATAAAACTCCCCTGTTTACCCCCGAACAACGGCAAGCTCAGATCGGGCTGGCGACCGCTCATCTAAAAAATGTTGAAGTGGATACGTTTGCTGGACTCACGGTTGCTTATGCCCGTCAGCGGGGGGCGAAGGTGATCGTGCGCGGCTTGCGAGTCTTGTCGGACTTTGACGGTGAGCTGCAAATGGCCCATACCAATAAACTGTTGGCCCCTGAACTGGAAACCCTATTTTTGGCTACCGCTAGTGAACACAGTTTTGTCAGCAGTAGCCTCGTGAAGGAGGTCGCCAAACTGGGTGGCCCGATCGATCATCTGGTGCCTGTCAATGTCATTCAGGATTTACGAGAGTGTTTTCCGCTCGGATGAGGTGGATGGATTCTCAAGGGATCCCTTGTTTGACCGTCCACAGTCTCATAACCAAACTTTTGTCCTTGATTCATGGCCTACGACAACGTCTGCAAGTACCTGGTAGAGCGCTTCTCTGAACAGTTTGCTCAGTGGCTGCTTGGATCCCCTCTGACTTTGACCCAATTGGATCCAACTGAACTGTCGGCAGAGCCAATCCGGGCCGATTCGGTGATACTTCTTGGTGATATTGACCGGATCCTCCATCTGGAGTTTCAGACAGATCCGGATCCCCAATTGCCCTTTCGAATGGCAGATTATCGCCTACGTCTGTACCGCAAATACCCCGAGCGGCAGGTGGAGCAGAGGGTGATCTATCTCCGCCGGAGCAGCTCCCCCTGGGTTTTCGAGACAGAGTTTCGCGCCGATGAACTGCGGCACCGCTTCAGGGTAGTGCGACTGTGGGAACAGGATCCTGCTTCTTTGTTGGCTTTACCCGGGCTGTTGCCGTTTGTGATGTTGACTCAACTTAACCCGGATCCAGAAGCTAGGTTGAGACAGATTGCCCGTCAATTGGAGCAGATAGAAGAGCCTCAGCTCAAAGGGGATCTGAAGGCTTCAACAGCAGTTTTGGCAGGGCTAGTATTGAGCAAGGAAGTCATCAGGCGAATCTTGGGGGAGATGGATATGCGGGAATCAGTGATCTATCAAGAATGGCGAGCCGAAGCTCTCCGAGAGGGGCATCAGGAGGGATTACAACAGGGACTACAACAGGGACTACAACAGGGATTACAACAGGGACTACAACAGGGACTACAACAGGGACTACAACAGGGACTACAACAGGGAGAACTCCAACTCACCTTGCGTCAGCTTAAGCGTAAGTTCGGATCCCTGTCTCCTGAGCTGGAAGCTCGGATCCATGCTTTGCCTTTGAATCGGCTGGAAAATCTGGCCGTAGCTCTTCTGGACTTCACCTCTGAAGCGGATCTGCTGGCTTGGTTCCAAGCTCAGGGTCTAGCCTAATTTTTGCTCACTGTGTGAATACCAGAACGAGCTTGCTGCTGATCCTGGGCCAAGGTTTGGATGAGGATCCCAACCTCGAATTCCTACTGTTTTCCGTTTTCGTTTTCAATTCTTGCTCAGTCCAGTTCAGCTACTGCTCTCGTTCAGAGGTCATGCTGACTCGACCTGCTCATTCAAACAGTTGCATCCCTGCTGCCACCGGATCAAACCCCGGGGAGAAGCAGGTGTTGTGGTCGTAATGGGATCCACTTAAATTGGCCCCCTGCAAACAGGCCCCTTCCAAGTCGGCATAGCGCAGATCCGCGCAGCGTAGGTCAGCATCCGCCAGATTGGCATAGCGCAGGTTGGCGTAGCGCAGATTGGCCCCGTGCAGGTCGGATCCCTGTAGGTTGGCTCGCCGCAGATCGGCCCCCCGCAAAAAGGCATACTCTAGGCAAGATTGGGGAAAAGAGCGATCCCCACGTTGGTAACGGGCTAGCAGCTCAGAGGCGCCCTGCAGGACACATTGGGAAATGGTTTGGGTCATAACGGCTCTCCATAAGATTCAACCCCGATAGTTCTTCTCTATCGGATCGAATTGATGAAGATCAAGCGTCTTTAACAAATGATTTCAGTTTCTACAGAAACCGACCCTTTGCAGTTATTTTCTGAAACATCAATCCCAATTATTAAGAAAAATCAAGAAAAAGGGCAGGTTTTTACAGCTCACAGTCCTGCCCTTAGCTGTTCTGCCATTACCTACTACAACTGATTCAGCCTTCGCCCAATAGAGCGCCTAGCCAACTTTCTTAACCCACTTTTTCCGCTGGGATCGGAGCTGGGGGATCTTTGCGGGTTGTAGAACCAATTTTGCGGAAGACAAGGCGTTCGTTGGCCACATCCACCTGAATCGTGTCTCCTGGCAAGAACTCGTTCTCTAGCAGCTTGGTAGCGATGGGGTTTTCGATTTCCCGTTGGATCACCCGCTTTAGGGGGCGAGCCCCAAACACCGGGTCGTAGCCCACTTCCGCAATGTAGTCCTTGGCTTCCTCGGTGAGAATAATCTCAATCTGTTGATCCGAGAGCAGTTGCTCCACCCGCCGCATTTGCAAGCTGACGATCTGGCGAATTTCGGCTTTCGTGAGGGCATGGAAGATGATCAATTCATCCACTCGGTTCAAAAATTCTGGCCGGAAATTGTGCCGCAACATGGTCAACACTTGCGTTTTCATCTCCTCATAGCGGCTTTCATCGCCACCAATTTCCAGGATTAAATCACTACCGATGTTGCTGGTCATGATGATGATCGTATTTTTGAAGTCTACCGTTCGCCCCTGCGAGTCGGTAATGCGGCCATCATCCAACACCTGCAACAAAATGTTAAACACGTCTGGATGGGCTTTCTCCACCTCGTCAAAGAGCACCACGGAGTAGGGCCGCCGCCGCACGCTTTCTGAGAGCTGCCCCCCTTCTTCGTAGCCCACATAGCCGGGAGGGGCTCCCACCAGCCGCGAGACGGAGTGCTTTTCCATGTACTCGGACATGTCGATGCGCACCATCGCCTCGGAGGTATCGAAGAGGAACTCCGCCAAGGCACGAGCCAGCTCGGTTTTCCCCACCCCAGTTGGACCCATGAATAAGAACGAACCAATCGGGCGGTTGGGATCCTTCATGCCGGCTCTGGCCCGTCGGATGGCTGCTGCGACGGCTGCAACGGCTTCCTCTTGACCAACCACCCGTTTGTGCAGATGGGCCTCCAAGTGCAGCAATTTTTGCTTCTCCGACTCCATCAGGCTGGTGACCGGGATCCCTGTCCAGCGGGAAACGATCTCGGCGATATCTTCCTGGGTGACCTGCTCCCGCAAGAGGGGATCCCCGCTGCTCTGCTGGCTGGCTAGGTGGGCTTCCTGCTCCTGAATTTGCCGTTCTAGATCCATCAATTTGCCGTATTTCAGCTCGGCAGCCCGGTTGAGATCATATTTTTGTTCGGCCTGTTCAATTTGCAGCTTGACGGCATCCCGTTCGGCTTTTAGAGCTTGCAGTTTCTCAAGGCCCTCTTTTTCAAATTGCCAGCGGGCATTGAGTTCCCGTTGTCGCTCCGTCAGGTTGGCTAGCTCCTGCTCAATTTTGCTGAGGCGATCTTTGGAGGCGATATCATCCTCTTTTTTCAAAGAGAGTTCCTCCATTTGCAGTTGCATGATGCGCCGGTCAATCTCATCCAATTCCACCGGTTTGGAGGTGATCTCCATTTTCAGTTTGGCGGCGGCTTCATCCACTAAGTCAATTGCTTTATCCGGCAGAAACCGTTCGGAAATGTAACGGTTGGAAAGGACAGCAGCAGCCACCAAAGCCGAGTCGGCAATTTTGACCCCATGGTGCAGCTCGTAGCGTTCCTTGAGACCCCGCAAGATGGAAATGGTATCTTCCACCGAAGGTTGATCCACAAACACCTGCTGAAAACGACGTTCTAGGGCAGCATCTTTTTCGATGTGCTTGCGGTATTCGTCTAGCGTGGTGGCACCAATGCATCGCAATTCACCCCGGGCCAGCATCGGCTTGAGCAGGTTGCCGGCATCCATCGCTCCTTCGCCAGCTCCGGCCCCAACAACCGTGTGCAATTCGTCGATGAACAGCACGATCTGCCCTTCCGACTCGGTCACTTCCTTAAGCACCGCCTTGAGGCGATCTTCAAACTCACCGCGATATTTCGCCCCGGCGATCAGGGCTCCCATATCCAACGAGATCACCCGTCGATTTTTTAGGGATTCCGGCACATCGCCCCGATTGATCCGTTGGGCTAAGCCTTCCACAATGGCGGTTTTACCCACGCCCGGCTCCCCAATCAACACGGGGTTATTCTTGGTGCGACGAGACAGAACCTGAATCACCCGGCGAATTTCTTCATCCCGTCCAATCACCGGATCCAGTTTGCCCTCACGCGCTGCTTGGGTGAGATCCCGACCGTAGCGCTCTAGTGCCTCGTAGCGGGATTCTGGGTTTTTATCGGTGACCCGTTGCTTACCCCGTACCTCTTGAATAACGGGTTTGAGCCGTTCTACCGTCAGGCCCAGCGGCGCCAACACCCGCTTGCCGACCCGCTCATCCTGCAGGGATCCCAAAAACAAATGCTCGACGGAGATGAAGTCATCCTCGTATTCCTTGCGGAACTCCTCAGCTCGATCCAGGGTGGTTTCTAGGCCCCGGCCCAGATAGAGCTGGTCTACCCGCGCCAACTTGGGTTGCTGGTTGATGAAACTCTCTAATTTGTCCCGTATCAGCTTTGGATCGGTACCAGCCCGCTGCAGGATGGTTTGGGTAAGCCCCCCCTCCTGATCCAGCAAGGAGAGGAGCAGGTGCTCGGTTTCCAGTTGTTGCTGCTGGTACTGCCGAGCCACATCCTGAGATTTGACGATGGCACCCCAGGCTTTTTCGGTAAATTGATTCGGGTTGGTGGGCTGCATAGAAGTTTAGGAGGAGCTTGGTATTCAGTATAAGAAAGGATAAGAAGCGGTTTGGGTCAACAGCCTTTGCCGCCGCAGTTGAGGGAGGCCAGGTGGGATCCCATTGATTCGGATCCCACTAATCTAGGTATCGCCCATTTTGCAAGACTAGGAGTTCCAGAGAACCGTCCTCACCTCCCCCACCCTGTGGAGGGATCCCCGCCTGTTAGTCCTCCTCTTCGTAGGGCCGCCCTTCCCCAATCACCGCCAGATCAATTTGCTGCCGATAGTAGTCCACATTTTTGATCTGCACCTCTACGCGATCCCCAAGGCGGAACTGCTGCCGACTTTTGCGGCCCACGAGCGCCTGCTGGCGGCTGCGATACTCGTACCAATCATTTTTCAGGGAACTAACCCGCACCAACCCTTCTGCCAGGATGGGATCCACCTGCACGAAAAAGCCATAGTTTTGCACGCCGATGATCAGGCCAGGGAACACCTCCCCTAGATGTTTCTGCATAAATTCGGAGCGCTTCAGACCCATCAGCTCCTGCTCAGCCTTGAGCCGTACCTGGTGCCCCTCCCGCAGCGGTTCCAGTTGAGCCTGGAGAAACTCTTGCCATTCCTCTTGCACCTTCGGTGGTAGCACGTTCCAGTTGATCTGCCCGTGACAGGTGTGGCTGTGCAGATCAACGCCGGTTTTCACTCGTGTACTGCGGCGATCCCGCCCTTTGCTGAGGGCGAGATGGAGGGCCCGCAGGTTGAGCAAATCGCTATAGCGACGCAGGGGGGCAGTGAAGGTGGCATAGGGTTCCGTCAGGCCCAGGCCAAAATGGCCGAGAGATTCTCCTTCTGGCAGCGGCTGCAGGCGATACTCCACCGGGGGCAAGGTGGCCAACAACTGCGCCACCAAAGCTGGGCTGGCTCCAGAAGCCAAGACATCGGGGGCAGTGATGCGGGCACATATGCGTTGCCAATCCGCCAGTGTCACAGTTTCGGGATCCTGCAAAGTCAGATCCAACTTCATGGAGTTGACCAGGCGCAAAAAGCCCTGGAGCGCTTCAGCACTCGGTGCCGGCTGCACTCGCGCCAAGGAGGGGATCCCCAACTGGCGCAAATGGTTGCCAAGGGTCTGGTTGGCCAGCAACAAAATCTCCGTCATCAAGGCATGGGCGCTGAGGCGGTCACTGATGAGCAGGGGACCATAGCCGCTCTCATCGGCAGAGTGGGGGGTGAGCAAATCCAACAGAGGCAGATCGAACCCGCCTGCTTGGTGGCGTTTCACCCTCAGGATCTGGCTGAGGCGCAATAGATTTTGCAGCAGCGCCATCAACTCTGGTACTTCTTCCTCAGGGTTGAGATCGGCAGCGGTGGCGAGAAGGGCCTGCACCTGCCCATAGGACAAATGCGCCCGCGACTGCACAACGCTAGGCTGAATCTCGAAGCCTTCTAGGACTCCCTCTGGGCTAATCCTCAAAAGCAGGGAATAGGCCAGCCGCTCCTGTTGCGGCAATAGGGCCAGACGAGTGTGGGCCTCCGGCGGAAACAGCGGCAGCACCATCGTGTCTAAGTAAACCGTAGCGGTACGCTGCTGGGCTTCTTGCTCAAGGGGGTGTAGCGACTCTCTGTCCCCTGTGCGGCTCGGTTCCAGCCAATGGGGCACATCGGCGATGTGAACCCCCAGGAGCCAACCCCCTTCCGGTTGGGCTTGTAAAGACACCGCCACATTCGGCTCTAGGCCATGGGGATGTTGCAAATCGAGGGGTTCTAGCGTGACACAAAGCCAATCCCGCAGGTCACGGCGGCCCTTTTGATCGGCACGGCTTAACTTCTTGGGCAGAGCGGTGGCCGCTTCCACGACTGCGGCGGGAAACTCTTGGGGTAGGTTGTACTTGCAGCAGACAAGATCAGCATCGATGGAGGCATCGGGGCCATTGCCTAGAATTTTGCGAATGGTGCCGGTGGGGGGTAGATCCGCCAGAGGATAACGCTCCACTTCCACATAGGCAACTCGACCCTCTGCCAACTCCACTGGGGATCCGGATCCCTCTGAAGAGGCAGGGATCCCGGGTTCGGAGAGGGCTAGCTCGAACAGCAACCGATCATCCAAAGGCACCACTCGAAAGCCCTGTTCCGTTTGTTTCAGGCGGCCCACCAAGGTGGAGTTGACCCGCTCGATCACCGCTGCCACTTCTCCCTCGGGGCTACGGCGACGATTGCCATCTTTGGTGACCCGCGCCAACACCTGATCGCCATTCCAAGCGCCACTCAAATTACTGCCGTGAATATAAATATCCTCTACCCCCGGCTCGTCCCGAATGGCAAAGCAAAACCCTTTGCTGGAGCAACGCAAACGCCCCACCACCAACGACTCATCCTGCCGCCGGCGATAGCGGGGTGGATCCCCGGGCTGCTGCTCTAGGAAACCCACCCGCACCAGGCCGTCGAGAGCGATTTCTAGCATCTCTTGGGCTTCTAGGCCCTGGGCTTGCAGGAGGGAGAAAAGAGCCTCTTTATCGGTGAATTGGTCAGGCGTTTGGGAGAGAAAATGATGAAAAAGCCGAGAGAAGTCCATTGCGGGTATTGGCGGAAGAAGAGGTGGAGAAACGGATGCATCAGAGCAGGGTAGAGCAGGCCAACCTCGGCTGGAGTTAATCGCGGTGACCGGTGACGATAAAAGCCACGCGCTGGCCGATGTTGGTGCTGTGGTCAGCCAGACGTTCGAGGTAGCGGATCGACAGCAACATCAACAGAATAGGCTCGATCGATCCCTTAATGTCAGACTGCTGCGCCAACGTATTGTAAAGGCTTGTGTAGTCCTCATCAACCGCATCGTCTTCCCGCTTCAGCTGGAGGCCCAGGTCAGCGTCCAGTTCCGTCAGGGCCACCAGACTGTGGCTGAGCATTTTCTGGCAACGCTGCATCATCACCTGGATGCGGCCCAACTCTGGGGGTGGCGGATACATCACCAGACGCAGGGCCACTTCTGCCAAGTCTTTGGAGTAGTCACCAATCCGCTCCAGATCCCGTATCAGCTGCATCAGGGTGCTAATCCAACGTAAGTCGCGCGCTACAGGGGAGCGCAAAGCAATCAGATTGATGCAATCTTTCTCGATTTGACGGTAGAAATAATCAATCTGTTTGTCCTGGGTCATCACCTGTTCAGCTGCTGCCAAGTTTTGCTCAAACAGCGCCTGCTGGGCCAGCACCACCGATTTTTCGGCCAAAGCTCCCATGCGCAGCACATCCTGCTGCACCCGTTTGATGTGGAGCTGAAGCTCAACTTGCCCCATTGTTCTCCCCGCTCAGGGTGATATTGGCAGAGAAGGGATCCCTGCTGAGGCTAAAGCCCCTTTATACTCATGATGACAAATTTTCCTGGTTGGGAGGGCGGAGCAGGCCGCAAATTTGAGGGAGGATGAGAAAGAATCCGTATTCCAGTCAGAGGGAGTGGCTTTTTTGCTGATCTTTTCACTCTCTTCTTCTCTGTTGTTGCTCCAGCCTATCTTATGACCTTTCCCCCAATCGTTGTGTTGGATGATGACCCAACGGGATCCCAAACCGTTCACAGTTGCTTGCTCCTCACCCGCTGGGATGCGGACACCTTGAAACTGGGCTTGCAGGATAACTCCCCCATTCGTTTTATCCTCACCAATACCCGGGCCCTGCCATCGGCAAAGGCAGCTCAGGTAACCCGCTCCGTTTGCCAAGCCTTGAAAAAGGGGATGGCGGAAGTGGGGCTTTCGGAGGCAATTGTTGTCAGCCGTTCCGACTCGACCTTACGCGGACATTACCCCCTAGAAACCGATGTGATAGCGGCGGAATTGGGGCCTTTTGATGCCCACTTTTTGGTGCCGGCCTTTTTTGAGGGGGGCCGGATCACGCGCGCGAGCGTTCATTACCTACGGGTAGGTGAGGAATGGGTGCCAGTTCATGAGACTGAGTTTGCCCGTGATTCCGTTTTTGCCTACCACCACAGCTATTTGCCGGATTATGTGGAGGAGAAAACCCAAGGCCGTATTCCAGCTGCACAGGTGGAACGGTTTACCCTAGAGCAGATTCGTTCCGGCTGTTTGCAGAAACTCTTGGCGTTGCAAGGGAATGTCTGCTGCGTGGTGGATGGGGAAACCCAGGCGGATCTGGATCGCTTTGCCAAGGATGTCTTGGCGGCGGCCTCTCAAGGCAAGCGCTTCTTGTTTCGCAGCGCCGCCAGCCTGTTGACCGCTTTGGCCCAGTTGCCCCCACAACCGGTTGCCCCCGAACAGATGGGGCAGTTTGTCCGGTCCAAGCAGCCAGGGGTGGTGATTGTTGGATCCCATGTGCAGAAATCCAGCCAGCAACTGGCGCAATTGTTGCAAGAGCCTGGGATCCAGGGCATTGAGGTGGCAGTGCGGTTATTGTTGCAGCCGGGGGCAGAGGAGGATTTGCTCCAGGGGATCCTAACCCAGGTGCAGGCTGCTTATGAGTCAGGGCAAACCCCTGTGGTTTATACCAGCCGGGAGGAGCTGACTTTTGATGGGGAGGGGGCTTCGGCCATAGAAACCCGCTTGGCTTTTGGGCAAAAGGTTTCCAGGTTACTGATGCAGGTGGTGCAGGGCTTGCCTGCTGGGATTGGCTACCTGATCAGCAAAGGGGGCATTACTTCCAATGACACCCTCAGTGTGGGTTTGAACCTGTCGGCGGTGCGCTTGTTGGGGCAGATCCATCCAGGAGTCTCGATGGTGATTACACCGGCGGATCATCCCCGCTTTCCCCATTTGCCGGTGGTGTTGTTTCCGGGTAATGTGGGTGAGGCGGATACACTGGCTGTGGTCTATCGCCGTTTGTCGGGCCGAGGGCGGGTTGAGCTGGTTTAGGCTAAAGAAGGGCTTTCTTCACCACTCCTCCTTCCTCTATCTAATGGCCGAACTGCTTACTCCTGAACTCGTTACTCCTCCAGAAGCTCTGCCCGACTGGGATCGCTGGTGGGGATCCCTGCGCCAGCAACAGGGGGGATCCCCAAAACCTCCCCAACCGGTGGTGCAAACCCGTTCCGAAAAATTGGGAGCCGTGAAGGCCGATGTGGTGATTGCCGGAGGTACTCTGGGGATCCTGTTGGGGGCAGCTTTGGCGAAGCGGGGTTGGCGGGTGATCCTAATCGAGCGCGGCATCCTGCGGGGCCGAGAGCAGGAATGGAACATTTCCGGGCAGGAATTGCAGGTTTTGTTGGAGCTGGAACTGCTGACCCCCGCAGAACTGGAACAGGTCAAGGTGACTCACTATTCCGCAGGGCGCATTGGCTTTGGGGATGGGCCGCAGTGGTGGGTGGAGGAGGTGCTGAATGTGGGGGTGGATCCGGTCGGTCTGCTGGAATGCTTGAAGAACCATTTTCTGGAATGGGGGGGGCAGTTGCTGGAGCAGCAGGCTTTTGTGGGGGCAACCGTTCACCCGGATGGGATCCAAGTGCAAACTACCGCGGCCACTGTGGGAGCCCAACTGCTGCTGGATGCCATGGGACACCGTTCGCCGGTGGTGGCACAAGCCCGCGGGGGACAACCGCCGGATAGCGTCTGTTTGGTGGTGGGATCCTGCGCCCAGGGGTTGCCGCACCTGGACTATGGGGATGTATTCTACAGCTTCTCTCCGACGCAACCCAGCTATCACCCCTTTTGGGAAGCCTTCCCCGCCCGCGATGGCCGCACCACCTACCTGTTTACCTACTGCGATTTGGATCCGGGTCGCCCCAGCCTTGCGACCCTCTGGCAAGACTATTTGCACCATCTGCCCACCTATCAGGGGGTGGACTTGGCGGAGATCACCTGGGTACGCAAGCTATGTGGGGTTTTTCCGGCCTATCGCCGCAGCCCTTTACAAATGCCCTGGGATCGCCTCTTGGCAGTCGGGGATAGCAGCGGCAGCCAGTCACCTCTCAGTTTTGGCGGGTTTGGGGCGATGCTGCGCCATTTGCACCGCCTGCAACAAGGGATCCATGAGGCCCTGAGTCAACAGGAGCTGGATCAAACGGCTCTCGCTCTGCTGCAACCCTACCAACCCAACCTGGCGGTTACTTGGTTGTTTCAAAAGGCGATGATCCCACCCCTCAAGGTAAAGCATTGGGATCCAAACAGCATTAACCGCCTGTTGAGTACCGTGTTTGGGGCCATGTTCGCCGCTGGCCCACAGGTGATTAAGCCCTTTTTGCAGGATGTGGTGCAGTTTGGCGGATTGGCGCAAGCCTTGTGGGGGGTAATGAGCCGGGATCCCTGGCTAGTGGCCCAACTGCTGGGCCAAATCGGGCCGCTAGAACTGACCCAGTGGGTGGGGCATTTTAGCGCTTTGGGTCTATACAGCCTATTGGATCGCCTGGCTTCAGTTCAGAGTCAGGAGGAAGGCGAGAAATCCGCCGATTATTTCCGGCAACGTCGCCACCAGGCTTGGCAATACGGAGCGGGCCGAGATCGCCATCCATAAAGGGAGATCACAGGGAGGTGACAACTCCCGCCGCTAAGCTGCGCTGTAGCGGGGGCCTCTCAAATTCACAAATGAGAGTTGCTGCTTCACAGGACTCGTACCCAAGGATCCTCCACAGCCAGCAAACGCCTGTCCCAGCGTCCGTTGTGCCCGATGCAAAAGGTTCCGTGCCGCGTTCCAGTCTCGATCCATCTCCAACCCACAATGAGGGCAGTGGTCGCGCCAGCGGTGCGGAGCACTTTGAACCCGGTCTGTCAGCGTCTTCTGCACTTGTTCACCACATCCCGAACATGCCTGGCTGGTACCGTTGGGATTTTCTGCTAATACTCTCTTGCCGCGTTTGACCGCCACTGCTTCGAGGATACGCAGAAATGGTTTCGTTTCTGATGACGATCTTCAAATTCATGAAGTTCTTCTTCCTCTTCTTTGCTGGCTAATACTCTGTTTCGGCAGCGCTGGCGACGGCAGCCGCGGCAGTATCGGCTGGCTCCGGCAGATACAGCCGTTCTTCAAAAGCATCGTATTCAAACAACTCCGCGTAGCGGCCCCAGTCAATGGCAGTGGCAAACTGACGTTCCGCCTCTGCATGGGGAAAATGCTCATCCCACAAATCCAAAAAAAACTCTCCCCGCATCGAGCGGCTGCGTTTCTCTTCAAGGGTTTGCAGAATACTCTTGAACACCGGCACCCGCTCCAACAGCTGCTGCCGGAAGAGGTCTTTGCTGCGCAGAATGGTGGTGGTGGCAAAGTCTCGGCCAATGTCTGTGAGGTGAACTTCCCCTTCAGAGATCTGGGCAAACCCCAGCAAGACTGCTGCATCCAAAATCGGTAGCAGATCGTCCACCGCCAGCCGGATCCGTTCCGCTAGAGCGGCAATATCCACCCTCCCTTCCGGCTGCTCCACAACCAGTTCCAAAAGGCCACTGATCCCCCCCACCCGCGCATAGGGCAGCGGACGAGCGTAGGGCGAGAGGATCTTCTGAGCAGCGGCCACGGGAGCTGGCACCGCCACTTCTCCCGTCACCTCGATCTCGGGATTGGTCATGATCGTGTAGATGTACTCTACCAGAGACTTAAAGCGGGGATCCGCCCGGTCATGGGGCCGGGGTAGGTCAATTTTGACTTCTCCGCGCACCCGTCCTGGATTGGCCCCCAAAATCACCACCCGATCCGCCAGAAAAACCGCCTCCTCGATGTTGTGGGTGACGATCAAAATGCTCTGGGAAGGGAAGGATTGGGCATTCCAAAGATCGTCAATTTCTCCGCGCAGGTTTTCGGCAGTCAGGACATCCAAAGCACTGAAGGGTTCATCCATAAACAACACCTTCGGCTCCAACACAAAGGCGCGGGCAAAGCCCACCCGTTGTTTCATGCCGCCGGAGAGTTCCTTGGGATAAGCACTTTCAAATCCATCCAACCCCACCAGGTCGATCGCCTTCAGGGCCCGCTGCCGTCGCACCTCCCGTGGGATCCCTTGGGCTTGCAATCCCAACTCCACATTTTCTTGCACCGTCAACCAGGGCAGCAGGGCAAAACTTTGAAACACCATGGCCACATCCGGGTTGGCCCCACGCAGGAGCTTACCGCTGCTGAACACTTGCCCCTGACTGGGGGGGATTAACCCCGCCATGATGCGCAGTAGGGTGCTTTTGCCACTGCCACTGCGGCCCAACAGCGCCAGGACTTCCCCGCTTCTCACCTCGAGGCTGATTTGACTTAATACGGTAAACTCACCTTTGCCTTCCGGTAGCGGAAACCGCTTGTGGACATCCTCGACCTGAATTAATGGACGAACCGAGTTGAGATGCATACAGCACTTTCCTTCTACCCAAAGTTCTCTAGAGGTGATATTTTTCTTCCGCCAATTGATAGAGCCGCCGCCACAACAATCGATTGAATCCCACCACAAACAAACTCATCATGCCAATCCCCAAGGTGATGCGGGGCCAGTCTCCCACCGCAGTGGCTTCTGCGATATAGGAACCTAGTCCAGTGGCAGTGAGGGTGGTGGATCCCCAGGTTACGATTTCCGAGACAATACTGGCGTTCCAGGCGCCACCACTGGCGGTGACCCCCCCAGTGACCCAAGCAGAAAAGATCCCAGGGATAATCAACTGGCGCCAGCGCTGCCAACCCCGCAACCCCACATCCACTGCCATTTCTCGCAAATCCGTAGGGATGCTCTGAGCACCTGCAATGGAATTGAAGAGAATGTACCACTGCGCTCCCAAAGACATCAGCACAATGCTGCCCCATTCAATGCTGATGTGGGCCCGAATAAAAAATAATGTGGCAAAAGGAAAGATAAAGTTGGCCGGGAAAGCCGCCAGAAACTGCACTACTGGCTGGAGTAATCTCGCCAGTTGTGGATTGAATCCAATCGCCACTCCAATCGGTGTCCAAACCACAGTGGCCAAAACCAAAAGCAACGCCACCCGCAGCAGGGTAAGGATCCCGAGGCCAAACGTGAGCAGAACCTCTCCCCAACCCACAGTAGTGGTGATGAAGTTCAGGATCCAAACCAAAATCGCTCCAATCACTACCAACAGGATCTGGGTCAACAGCCGATCCTGGCGCTGCTGCCGTTCTGGATCCCTGAGGGGCACCCCCTGCGGACGAGTCAGGGCCGACAACAACCGATCCAGCAGCTCGCGGGTTGGGGTGAGCCAGCTATTGAGCAGTCGCGGAATCCGAGCCGTGGTCAACAGATCGTAAAGCCAAGATTCCGGGACAGACATCCCGGCGCTCTGCTCCAAGCGAAACTTATCCGACCAAACAATCAAAGGTCGCCAAAACAGTTGATCCACCAGCACAATCACCAGAGCAATGGTCAACAAAGCCCAACCCAGTTTCGGCAGATCCTCCGCTCGAATAGCCGCCTCCACATAGGAGCCAATCCCCGGCAGTGTGTAGTCTTGATTGAGCACACTAATGGCTTCGCTGGCCGCCACAAAAAACCACCCGCCCCCAAAACTCATCATGGCGTTCCAGAGCAGGCCGACCATGGCTGAGGGAACCTCCAATTGGGTAAACCGCTGCCAAGCAGATAAGCGATAGAGGGTGGTGGCTTCCGATAATTCTTGGGGAATGGTGCGTAGAGATTGATAAAAGGAAAAAGTCATGTTCCAGACTTGGCTGGTAAAGATGGCAAAGATAGAAGCCGCCTCCAACCCCAGCAAACTGCCTGGAAACAAGGCAATAAATCCCGTAACCGTGATCGATAAAAAACCCAAAACCGGCACCGACTGCAGAATATCCAGCAGCGGAATCATGATCCGTTCAGCCCAACGGCTTTTTGAGGCAATGTAGCCGTAGACCAAGGTAAAAGCTGTGGAAAACCCGAGGGCAATGAACATGCGCAAGGTGGAACGCGCCGCATAGTAAGGCAGGTTGCGCGGATCCAAGTCGATCTGAGGCACCACGGCGGGGGGTTGAAAGCGCACAAAAGCCCCTGTCCCCACCTGGGCAATCAATGCCAGCAGCACCAAGGTGCCGAAGACAATCGCCACATCGGCAACCCCAGCCGGCAGCCGCCGTAACGCTTCAGGGGAGGGAAAGGTTTGCATGCCATGCACCGACTCGGCACTACCCAGGCGTTATTATCTGCTCTTTTGGCCGCTCTGCACCAGGGTCGCTTGCCCCTCGGTGGGCTACCCGCTGGCTAGTCTTCCGGTAAGTCTGGCGGTGGCTCCTGCCACTGGGGGTCATCCAAAATGGCTTTCTTGGTTTCTTTGAGTTGTTTCCACAGCTCTTTAATTTGTCGATAAGCTTCCTCAGGCTTCAGTTTTCCGCCAGTTTCCAAGCTACAAATCAGGGCCACTTTATTGCTGAATTCCTGTAAATTGGCATCAAAAATCAAATTCTGGGGTTTCACCTCGCCCCAGTAGGGATAGCGGGGAGAGAGAAACTCATCTTTCCTGGGATCTTTTGGGGGAGGAGTGGGTTCCGGCACGGCGAAGAGGGGGTAAGTGGATTTTCTTTTACTGAGCAAAGGGAAGAACTTTATCCTTTATTTATCAATCAATCAATGTTCAGGACTTATGGGCGTTTTTTCTTAATCGGCTTGGGAACCTTGGCGGGATCCCGTGGGGAATAAAACTGCTCTGGAATGGACTCCCCACTGCTGGCGGGTTTACTGAGGGCTTTCTTAATTTGGGGGCGCGGGGTTGAGCGTGAGCGTTTCAGGCGGGGGCGTGGGGGCGTTTTGATCACAGGGCCAATCGGGGTACCCGCTTCCACATAGAGTAGGGATCCCTGACGGCGCACCTGTAAGTCCCAGAAAGTTCCTACCCCTTTGCTGGGTAAGGATCCCATGAGGCGCAGTTTGAAGGCTTGAGGTTTGCTGCTGGCCAGGGCAGCCTCGTTCCGGTTGGAGGAAGCTTTTTTCCCAGACTGACGAATCTTGACAATGATAAACCCCTTTTCTTGGGATTGAAACACCACCTCGCCGCGGATGGAAAACCAATCGGGTACAACAGGAGAACGGGATCCCTGGGGTAGCGGCTGACCCATTTCTTCGGGTGCCCAGACTCCCATTAACTGTACATGCAGATCCTCCGTTTTCTCACGGGTGCGAGGATAAACCACCCACAAGTAATTGCGCTCTGGCCGCAAATGCTTGCGCACCAGGCTCATCACCCGGCCCAACAACACGGCATCCAAATCCAAGCCATCTGGTGTGCGCAAAACCCCACGGGTAAATTGCTGGGGGGAGGGGATATACTGCCCTTCGATCAGGCCAATGGCCCGATATTGCATTTCTTCCCCAGGCGGAGGGATCGGCTCCAGATAGGTTCGTTCTGTTTCTAAGTCTTCTGACTGTGCTGCTTTGATTGCTGCTGCAGAGGCTGGGCTACTGGGCTGAGCAGGAGCAGCGGGCTCTGAAGAGTGTTGAGGTTCCTCTGGGGGGTTTAGCCCTGCAAGGTTCCTGTCGGTCTGTTGCGACGACACCTTCCCACTGGCTGAGCTGGGTTTGGGGGGCCGCACAGGACGAAAAGGGGGTCTCAGATCAGAGGACATTGTGACGGTTCCGTTGCAGTCAATCGAGAATGCTTAGCGGTGGGCAACAACATTCGCAAGAGCGGTGCAAAGTGCTTTCTGCCACAAATAAATGAGCCTGTTCTTTACCCAAGACCTGCTCAACACACCACTCAGCCTAACCACCTGCTCCCATTCTGCTCACGCTAGCGTGCCAGAGGTACCTCACGCCACCTTGCCAGCAGCCAGGAATCCAGGGGTTGTCAACACTGTAGCCGATGATAGCAACTGCAATGGGCTCTATTCCCGCGGGCCAGACAGGGATCCCGGTAAATCCGGAACGGGATCGTAGCCCCCCGGATGCCAGGGATGACAGCGACAAATGCGACGGATCCCCAGCCAACCTCCCCGCAAAGCTCCATAGCGCCGCACGGCTTCTAGGGTGTAGTGAGAGCAGGTGGGGGAGTAGCGACAAGTGGGAGGAAATAGCGGCGAAATCCCGACCTGATAGCCCCGAATCAGGGCAGCGAAGCTGCGGGTTAACAGATCCGACCGTTCAGACATGGATAGGAGAAAAGGGCTTGCCTTACAGGGTAACTTTGCACTTTTGGCTCTGTCATGATAGCTCTGTCAAGGTCAATCCCGACCGATGACCCTCCTCCACAATACGGTTACAATCGAGAAGGTTAGCACCTAAATTATTTTTGGCCTAGGGATCCAAGGGATCCGGTGGAGCGTGGGTTTCTTCGGGATCCCGGCTAACCAGCCTTTGAACGCTAAAGATCCAAGCTGGGTGAGGAGTCTTCGTGAGGGTATTTCGGCAACTGCAACCTGCACAACGCCGCAATTTGAGCATTCTGTTCATAGCCGGGCTGCTTTTCTGGGCCAGTTTATCCTCTCTGTTGCCCACCCTACCCCTTTATGTCAGCGATGCTGGCGGTACCCCTCAGCAGATCGGGTTGGTGATGGGGGCCTTTTCGATTGGGTTGTTGGCCTCTCGCTCATGGTTGGGGCGTTTGGCGGATCGGCGCAGTCGGCAGATCGTACTGCTCATCGGCATGGGCGTGGTGGGGTTAGCGCCGCTGGGGTACTGGCTCTCCGATTGGATCCCGTTGATTGCCTTGGTGCGAGCCTTCCATGGTATCAGTATTGCTGCTTTTGCCACCGGCTATGTGACTTTGGTGGTGGATTTTGCCCCGGAGGAAAAACGCGGCGAGATCTTAGGCTACATGAGCCTGGTTAACCCGATTGGGGCAGCGATTGGCCCTGCTTTGGGAGGGTTTTTGCAGGAGTTTGCCGGTTACTCCCCTCTGTTTTTGTTCTCTGCACTGTTGGGGTTGGTGGGGTTTGTGTGTACGCGGGCGGTACGGGAGCAGCGTCCTGAACAGATGGGATCCCTGTCGGTGGATTTGCCCTTCTGGAGCCTCTTGGGCAGTCCAAAGGTGCGCTCCCTAACCCTGGTGATGTTTTTGGTGGGCTTGGCGTTTGGCACCCAAACCACGTTTGTCGCCCTGTTGATCCAGGAAACCGCAGTGCCCATGAACCCTGGCCTGTTCTACACGGCAGTGGCTTTTGCCAGCTTTGGGGTGCGCTTGTTGGCGGGTCGAGCGTCGGATCGGTTTGGGCGAGGGCCTTTTATTTCCATCAGTTTGGCCACCTATGCCTTAGCCATGCTGATTTTGTTGGGGGCCAATAGCATGGGGGCCTTTTTGCTGGCTGGTGTGGTGGTGGGATCCGGTTTTGGCACTTTGATCCCGCTCATTTCCGCCTTGGTTGCCGATCGCTCTAGCCCGATTGAGCGGGGGCGCTTGTTTAGCTTGGTGATGTGCGGGTTTGATCTGGGGATTGGCTTGGCGGGCCCGGTTTTGGGCACCCTCGCGGTGGGATCCGGCTATCGGGCCATGTTTGGCTACGCGGCACTGCTATCTTTGGCCTCTCTGGTTTATTTTCTGGCCTTTTCCAATCCCGGGCGGGGTGCATCGCTGCGCTTTGCCCTGGGGCTGGGGCCGGATGAGTTCAGCCAAAGGGAAGTGGTTGATGATCCTCAGGGTCGGGCAGGGCCCAGTGAAAAGCTGCCAGAACCCTCTGCTCCCTCCCGAGAGGGATCCCCAACCGCCGTTCGCAGCCGTCGGCTTTGACTCTCTACAAGTTTTCTGTCCAGATTTTGTGTTCAGAGCCGGATCCCGTCTGCAGGCTGCCCATTTCCCCGAACTTGCACTATCCTTAGCTGGGGAATGTGCAAAAAATAACTCTGGAACCAACTCTGGGCACAGCTGATGAAGGCATGGCGATGGGTGGGGCTAACGGGATCCCTGGTTTTGGGCGCTCTGCTGGGGTGGATAGAGGCGGCTTGGGCCGGGGTAACAGTGCGGGTGGAACTGGCCAATAGCCGTGCCCCTTTGGTAGTGGGGGTGTCTGTGCCTGCCCAGTTGACCAATAGCCGGGGAGAGATCCTGGCGGAGCTGCCCCCGATGCAAGGGTTTATGGCTCAACCCAGCCCCCAAGGAGTACGCCTGCAGGGGGTGGTTTCTCCGGTTTTGTTTATCAAGCCTGAAGAGGGTGGCATGGTAGCGGTGAACGGCCACTGGTACCCCGGCGAGGTGCTCCTAACCGGTCATAACTTGCTCATGGCCATCAACTACGTAGATCTAGAAGACTACGTGGCCAGCGTGGTGGATGCGGAAATGGGGGCTAGGTTTCTCCCGGAGGCGCTGAAAGCGCAGGCGGTGGCGGCCCGCAGTTATGTGCTTTATCACCGCAATTCCCGCGGCTGGTTTGACGTGTTTAGCGACACTCGCTCCCAGGTGTATCGGGGCCTATCGCAGCGGTCGGTTGCAGCTCTGGAAGCGACTTGGGCCACTCGTGGGGTGGTGATGGTCTACGGAGGGCAGTTCGTCAACGCCATGTACAGTGCCAGTAGTGGCGGCCAAACGGTTGGGGTGAGCGGGATCCCTTATTTGATGAGCCTGCCGGATGTCAGCCCTTATCCCAAGCATGGGCATGGCATTGGCATGAGTCAGTGGGGCGCACAGGAATTGGCCCGCCAAGGGTGGAATTACCGACAAATTTTGGCCTATTACTATCGAGGGGTGAGGTTGGGGCGGTTGCCGGAGTGAGCCAACCTGAGGGGTTGGGATCCTCACATGCCCACAGGTTTATCCGACATCCCCATTCACCTAGTCCATCTATTCCGTGTCGGGGCTGGCCATGTAACAGCCCTGCTGACGGAACAACTGCTCCAAAGGCCAAAGGCAATGGCCACAGCGGATCCCAGATTGGCAATGAACCTGCATTGCTTCCTCAAACGGCAAAGGATCCCGTTGCTGGCGGCTGAGAATTTCCGCGTGTTCCACTTCGCTGCAATAGCAGTAGGCGGGGCGACGGGCCGGCGGACGACGACGGACAGCAGAACTTGTCATGGGCAGGGATCCGTTTGCACTCTCAGTCTAGGTCGCTAGGCCAAAGCTGCCAACTTGCGGTTAAAAGCCGTGATTGCCTGCGATTCCAAATCCGCCACTTGCAAGGCATAATGGCGGGCACGCGCCTTCTGCTCATCAGTTTTGCAATAGCGGCTCAGGATTTGTCGTCCCAAATTCAGGTGAAACTGCTCATCCGGCATAATTTTGCGCATCGTCTTCTGCAAATCGGGCGGCAGATGCGGCAAAATACTGGCAAAACTGCGGCAGGCTCCCGATTCTCCGGCTAGGTTGTGCGCGGCCAAACGGGAAATGGTATCCGGCAGGGATCCATAGAAGGTTTCCACCCAGGCTTTGATCTCCGGGAGCGGCTGCCAATCCTGCAAAGAAGCCCCCATCGCCTCCAAATGGCGGTTTAGCCAACGGAAATGGTTGCTTTCGTCCTCAATTTGATGGCAAAGCAACACCAGTGCATCGGTTTCTGGCGTATCCTGCAGCCACCTGCTGATGAACAAAATCGCCTGATATTCGTAGTAGGTCTGAAAGCTGAGCCACTCGATTAATCGCTCTTTCGGCCAGGGCTTAATCTCCGTTTCGGGCGGGGCAAAGGCTTGTTCCCGCGCTTCTGTGAAGGCGCGATCCCGATGGGCTTCAATTTCCGACTCAATTTCCTGCACAAAGGCCGCCCAAGTGTAGGCCGTAGACACATTCTCTGGAGATAACTCTGGAGATAAAGTTGCCGTCATTAGGGGATCTCCTCGTTCACATGTTCTGCACCGACCCAGGCCAGCTGGCGTATCTCTAAATCGGATTTTGAATGGGGGAGGGCATAGGGAGTATGGTCAATCTTCCGGAACTGACCGGCCCGACAAACGCCGCGCACCTTCAGCATCTGGTTGACCGATAAGGTACCCCCTCGACCATCCGTCAATTCTGCCTCTTCTTCCACCAACTCGGCCATGGTCAAATCCGCTTCCTGACCCACCTGCAGGGATCCCAGTTGATCACTTTTCTGAATCGCTCGCGCCGCTGTTGCAGTCACAGCCTGGATCACCTCCGCCAGGGTCATGCCTAGGGCCAAAAACTTGCTCATTGTTGTGGCCAAATCCACCACGATCTCCGTGTTGAAAATATTCAGATCGGTGGAAATTGTATGGGGGCGAATGCCTTGATCCAGACCTAGGCGGGCCGTATTGAAGGAAAAGTCGCTGCCACTGTGGCCGACATCCAGAAGAACCCCTCGCTCCAAAGCCCGCCGTGCTGCTGGCAACAGGGATCCCTCCGCATCGAAGAGACCAAAGCGGGGCTGATAGGTATGGGTGACAATATCCCCCGGACGCAGGCGATCCAACAAATCCGAGGGATCCAACACCCCATCCATGGGGAAGCGACCCAGGTGGATCATAATGGGTAGCTGATATTCCTCCGCCAGAATGAGGGCAGAAGTGAGGGTGGGAGATTCTATCTCTCCAAGCTTGACGGTGGGGCGAGCCTTGAAGCCGACAATCACCTGCCGATGGGCCTCAATCACCGCTCGGGCCCGATCCAAGTCTTGATTTTTCGGATCCACCGCAAAGCCAAGACGGTGAGCGATGAAATCAGAAGTGGCAATGTAGAGCAGCGAGGGATCGATGAGGGCGTAGACCCGCGTTTGAGCAGTTTGGGCCGCCGTTTCTCGAAAGGCAGGGAAGGTAAGAGTGCCAGAAGTCCCCGCATCCACCACCGTGGTGACACCAGACTGGATCCCCACCTCATCGGCAGGCAGACAGAAATCCCCCACCGCCGTAAAAACATGGGTATGAATATCGATCCAACCAGGGGTGAGCAGCTGCCCCCTCAAATCCACCACATCCGCTCCCTCCACAGGCAACTGGGGGCCAATCGCAGCAATCTTGCCCTCCTCAACCCGTACTTGACCCAGTTCATCCAACCCCTGCGCAGGATCGAATAAATGTGCATTGATAAAGAGAGTTGCAGTCACTGAACTCACCCAAAACAACCACGGGTCTTACATTTTCTTAAGGTAAAGCACTTTTTTCTTGCAATTTGTAGACTCGGCTACAAAACTCATCCTCCTCCAGCCTCAAATCCAAGCGTGATGCCTGCTACATCTACTATTCCGGCGAACAGGCTCTAATATTGGGATGGTTGTTCCAGGAGCTGCCTTCATGACCTCTTCTCCGCGCCTGACTGCTGCAGAGTGGACTGTCGGTTCTGCCAACGGGCTGGAGGAGACCTCCCTGCGGATGGGACGGGATCCCTTGGCTCATTCGCTTGAGGTGAACGAAGCCCTTCACCTGGGAAACAGCCTGCTGAACCGGCGACTGCAATTGGTGGAAGAACTGTGGGAGTCGGTGCTGCTCCAGGAGTGTGGCCAGTCGCTGGTGGATCTGTTGCAACGGCTGCGCTCCATGTGTTCCCCCGAAGGACAAGCTCTGGAATACCCAGTGCCGGAGGTGCTCCAGATTGTTGAGTATCTCAGTCTCGATGCTGCTATTCAAACTGCCCGTGCCTTTGCTCTGTTTTTCCAGTTGATCAACATTGTGGAGCAGCACTACGAACGAGCCGAAGCCTCCGACATGCGCATGGTGGATAGCCAGCAACGAACCGTGCGAGAAAACGAAAAGTTTGAGCGATTATTTCCCTATCTGCGGGCTCAGGGGGTGCCGCCGGGCCTATTGCGTCGATTGCTGGAGCAACTACATATTCGCATGGTCTTTACCGCCCATCCCACCGAGATTGTCCGCCATACCATTCGTGAAAAGCAGCGGGCCTTCTCCCGTCTGCTTAGCCAACTGGACTGGGCTGAGCAGTCTTCTCCCCTGCAGGCTTCCATTCTGAAAGAACAGCTGGCAGAAGAAGTCTTGCTCTGGTGGCGCACCGACGAACTGCACCAGGCCAAACCGACCGTCCTCAACGAGGTAGACTACACCCTGCACTACTTTGAAGAAGTACTGTTTCAAGCCATCCCTCTTCTGCATGAGTACCTCAGCCGCAGCCTGAAAAATTCTTTTCCTCACCTAGAACCCCCAGCGGCCAGTTTCTGCAACTTCGGCTCTTGGGTGGGATCCGATCGCGATGGTAACCCTTCTGTGACGGCGGACGTCACCTGGCAAACGGCTCGTTATCAACGCAATCTGATCCTGGGCAAGTACATCGAATCCGTCAAATCTCTAACCAAAACCCTGAGCATCTCCCTGCACTGGGGGGATGTGGATAGCCAACTGCTGGATGCCCTAGA
Source organism: Thermostichus vulcanus str. 'Rupite' (assembly GCF_022848905.1). Classification (NCBI taxonomy): domain Bacteria; kingdom Bacillati; phylum Cyanobacteriota; class Cyanophyceae; order Thermostichales; family Thermostichaceae; genus Thermostichus; species Thermostichus vulcanus. The sequence goes on along the minus strand of NZ_JAFIRA010000007.1, from coordinate 53,542 downwards.
GCAGGATCACCGCCTGTTGCCAGAGGTGTACGAATCCTTCTCGTTGCAATATCGTCAGGAACCCTATCGCCTCAAACTCAGCTATATTCAACGGCGGCTGGAACTGACCCGCGAACGCAACCGTCAGCTGGCGGACTCTGCCCATTTGCCTGCTCCCCCGCCTCTGGCCAATGCCTATGCCAACGCTAAGGAGTTTTTGGCGGATCTGAGATTGATTCAAACCAGCCTAAAAAGCAGCGGTTTGGCCTGTCGGCAACTGAGTCACCTTATCCATCAAGTGGAGGTGTTTGGCTTTCATCTGGCCCATTTGGATATTCGCCAAGACAGTAGCTACCACGAGGCAGCCCTAACCGAAATCTTTGAGTATTTGCGCATTTTGCCCCGCCCCTACAGCGACATGACCGAAGAGGAAAAAACGGCTTTCTTGCTTCAGGAGTTGCAAACGCGGCGACCCCTCTTGCCTCTGGATACTCCTTTTTCTGAGAAAACTACAGAGTTAGTTGCTACCTTTCGTACCCTTCGTCGCCTCCAACAGGAATTTGGCCTGGCCATCTGTCAAACCTACGTCATCAGCATGAGCCGCCAGCTCAGTGACCTGTTGGAGGTGCTGCTCATGGCCAAAGAAGTCGGTCTCTACGACCCGATCAGCGGCAAGGGATCCCTGGCGGTGGTGCCGTTGTTTGAAACCGTAGAAGACCTAAAGCGGGCCCCGGAAGTCCTGAAGGGGTTGTTGGAGATCCCGTTTTATCGGCAGTATCTGAGCCAGCAGGGGGATCTGCAGGAGGTGATGCTGGGGTATTCCGATAGCAACAAAGATTCAGGTTTTTTGAGCAGCAACTGGGAGATCTACAAAGCCCAACAGATGCTGCAACTGGTGGCAGAGTCCTACGGGGTGAAGCTGCAGATTTTTCATGGCCGGGGCGGATCGGTCGGTCGTGGGGGTGGCCCAGCCTACGAGGCAATCTTGGCCCAGCCGGGGCGCAGTGTGGGCGGACGGATCAAAATTACTGAGCAAGGAGAGGTGCTGGCCTCTAAGTATTCCCTCCAAGATCTGGCCATCTTTAACCTAGAAACCGTCACCAGTGCCGTGATCCAGGCCAGTCTGCTGCGCACCTACCCCAATGATTTACACGAGTGGTCGCGCCTGATGGAGTCCTTGGCGGATCGTTCCCGGCAAGTCTACCGCAGCTTGGTTTACGAGCAGGAGGGTTTCGTCGAGTTTTTCCACGAGGTTACCCCGATTGAAGAGATCAGTCAGTTGCAAATCAGTTCCCGTCCGGCTCGCCGCAGTGGCAGCAAAAAAGATATTGGATCCCTGCGGGCCATCCCCTGGGTCTTCAGTTGGACCCAAAGCCGCTTTCTGCTGCCTGCTTGGTATGGTGTGGGCACCGCCCTACAGGAATACGTGGCTAAGGGGGATCACAACCTCAAGCACCTCCAGCATCTCTACCGCGAGTGGCCCTTCTTCCGCATGGTGATTTCAAAAGTGGAGATGACCCTCTCGAAGGTGGATCTGCAAATTGCTCGCCACTACGTGCGGGAGATGAGCTCCCCGGAGCGCCTAGAGCGGGCCATGGAGCTGTTTGAGTGTATTGCCCAAGAGATGTACCGCACCCGAGAGATGGTGCTGCAAATTACGGGGCATCGTGAGCTGTTGGAAAATGACCCCTACTTAAAGCGTTCGGTGCAGCTACGCAACCGCTCGATCGTGCCTCTGGGCTTTATTCAGGTCTCCCTTTTGAAGCGCCTACGAGAAAACCAGGGATCCCGAACCGGGAGGACTCGCTACAGCCGAGCTGAACTCTTGCGGGGGGCGATGCTCACCATCAACGGCATTGCCGCCGGGATGCGCAACACGGGCTGAGCTAGGAGCTAGTCCAGCGGGATCTTCACCCCCGTTACAGCAAATCATCCTCGTACTCGTCGGGTTCTACTTCTTCTACCTCCACTGACTCCACCTCAACCACTCGGCGGGGGGCACGGGGCGGTGTCTCGTCTGCATAATCTTCCTCTTGAGGCAGGCGCGGCGGGCGACGACGGGTGGCTGTACCTGCACCCCGCTCTTCTTGCACATCCTCTGGATATTCCCCGGCAGCAGGACCGCGGGGGCGGCGGGTTTCTGGAGGAGGAGGAGCCGGCTCGTCATAGTCAGAGCTTTGGCGAGAACGAGGTTCCGGTTCGTCGTAATACTCATCCACTTCCGGGCGACGGCGGGGACGCACCCGGGTATCGCTGGTCAATTGCGGCCTAGGGCGACGGCCAGATCCGGGGCCAGAGTCTTCAGTCCGCCTGGCAATAGAACGGCCATAGGAGGAGGTATCGCGGATACGGGATCCCCCGGCACGGGTGCTGACGGTGCGCCCCTGCCCATAACCATCCGGTTGGTAGGTACGGGTAAAGCCTTGCCGACGGACTGTCGGACGAGCCCCCCCCACTTGCCGTGCTTTTTCGCTCAGGAGAATGCGCAAGCGGAAGGTTTCTATTGCAAACCAACCGGCCATTACCGCCAATAGCACTTGGGCAAAAAACAGCAACGGAATCAGGCGTTGCCCTTCCAACAACAGGCAGACAGAATAAATCAGGCCCATCGTGGCGAAAATGACATCGTACTCAGCGGAAGCTTCTCGCTTGATGAACCGAACTGCAAAGATGGCTCCACTGGCAATAGCCACTAGCGCTGCCATCAAGAAATAGGGGCTTTGGGTGAGAAACATGCCAGGGATCCCTACAACGATGAAAATGGGAGAGAGTTGGTCATTACCCATTTCAACGCCGATCCTAACACTGATCCCCTCTGTAACAGGGGCAATACCTGAGGATTAGGCCAAGGCGCAGCGGCGGGATCCCTTGAACCGAAAAGATCGGTGCTAAAATCACACTGCCTCTCCCATCATCTTCATGCTGTATTTAGCACGGGTGTACAAGAAAGGGCTGTTCGGCCAAGCAGAGCTGCAATTGTTGGCATACCAGACTCCGGATCGGATTTGGTCGGCCGTTCGCAAGCCGGAAACAGTCACCTCTAGTGAGGCTAGCGCTTACAACGTTGGGGTGTTGCTTCTGGTGGAAGTCTCCGAAGAGCGCCGGGTGCAGCGGGTGGAAGAAGCAGCCATGAAACTGGTGGAAATGCTCCATAGCTTATCCCAGGCGGGCAGCCTGATGGATTTGTCTGAAATTGAAAGCTGGCGGCAATCCTTAACCCGGCAAAGCCAGGAACTGAGTCGGCGAGAAGCGGAGGTAGCTGCCCGTCAAGATCAATTGGAGCAATGGGAAATCAACCTACGACAAAGGCAATCCCCCTGAGCAGGATTTGGGTTAGGATCCCTGCCTTTAGGACAAAGTGAACAAAGCTTAATCCCTTACAACGCCAGCAGACCAAACTGGCCCATCAAACTGGGCTGAGATCCGGTCTCAGTTCCCGTGCCCCTCCCAAGTAAACATGCTGCATATCTGTCTGATTCAAGGGCGTATTCAACTGGATCAACACCCGAATGCACCGGGGCAAAGCGCCAATCACTTCCATCTGCTGTACATCCAGCAGGGGCACCAACTCCCAACCGGGACGACGGCGGGCGAATTGGGCTGGAAAAGCAGCATTCAAATCGGGCGTGGCAGAAAACACAACGCTGACCAACTCGGCTGGATCCAAAGCGTTGCGATGTTCCAGGGCATCCAGCAGCTCAGTCACTGCTGTGCAGATCGCCTCGGCACTGTTGCAGGGAACGGTTATGGCTCCGCGAATTGCTCTGACACGCCACCCCAATGACCACAACCTCGTTCGCTTGAGTTCGTCTGGCTTTCAGAAAATTATACCGAGTAGGATCCTGCTTTGACAGGCGCAGCAGTAATCACACGGTTGGGGTCGGTTGCAACAGCTTTTCTAGGACTTGATCGTGGCTGAGGCCAGAGTCCACCCAGGCTTCCCCATCTTTAAGGCGGGTGGCGGTGGAGAGGACAAACAAATTGCTCTTGGCCCCCAAAGCTTCGCTGGTGGTCTGCACAGCGATCAGATCCTGACCGGTCAACTGGCTAAACCAAGTGCCCAGCAAGCCTGCCTCCAGAAAGCCCATGGGGCGGGTGAAATGGGCAGGTGTGAGAGCGGCGAAGGGAGAGTTGCGGATGGACACCACCAAAACCCCTTGATCTTTGTAGGTCCAGTCGATCTCGATCAACCCCCAACCGTGGGTCTTCCAGGCTTGCCCCAAATTTTGTAGAAACAGACCCATTTCTAGTTCCGCCAGCGGCTTTTGATAGTACTCCGAAAGCTCCTGGGCAAAGCGGCGAAAAAATTCTTTCCCCCACATCCGACCACAGTTGCGCAAAACCAAGCGGGCCGCCTGCCCGGTCTCGTATTCCAAGCCACTGTAAATCCCCCGCAGCAGCGCTTCCGGAAGGGCCAAAAGACGGTCCCCACGGCGACTTTCCAGCAGGCCCGATTCCAAATCACTTTGTAGATAGGCACTGGGGGTGTAGTAATTGGCCAAAACTGAGGTGTAGGGATCGAAGCTGGCCGAGCCATTGGGGCTGGAGGCAGTGGTGACCATAGGGATCCTTTGTGAGTTGTGGTTGACTGTGTTGCAGGAGGGATGGGGAGAGCAATGAAAACTCCAAAAAAGTGACCAAGGGTACCTTAAAACAGCAAAGCCACCTGAACCTGAGTAATGAAGGGGCGAATGAACTCCAACTCGCCCGGAGCGAGGTGATCTTTCAGTTCCTGCTGAAAGATCCGGTAGGCAATTTCGTAGACGCTCTGTAGCCCGTACAGTCGCACCTCTTCTTCCATCCACTCAATCAGCCGTTCCTTCAAGAGCTCTTCATCCTGAAGCAACATGGCCATGGCGCTGTGGCGCAACAACAACAGCAGATGTCGCTGACAGAGATCTAATACCTGTCCCGAAAGGCTGGGCATTTCCTGCTTGAGGGCATTCAAAGTGCGGCTCACCATTGGGCTCTCCTGTTCCCGCAGGATCCGGTAGACGTGCTGCCGCTTCGGCCAACCGAGAATATGGGATTTCAATTGGCTCAATTCCTCGGGCTTCAGGTAGCGGGCTTCCGCTTCGATGAGCATCTGTTCAAATGCGCTAGCCATTCTCGCTTCTCCCGATAGTCAGTAGGTGCTGCAGGGGTCAAAACATGCTGAACAGGTCTGCTAGGGTGATTTGATCTTCTTCCGGTTCCGGTTCCGGTACTGCCGCTAGGGATCCCAAGGAACGCGCCGCCAAATCTAAGGGATCCCCGGCCCATGGGATCGAGCCAAATTGCTCCCGCACCAGTAGGAAAGGCATGGGCACCGAGCGCACCTGAAGAGGGCGGTTATCCCAATTCAAACGGGCAAAAAAACCTTGCACGGATTCTTCTAGAGGAATTTCTAGGGTCATGCCTTGGCCACTCCCTCGCCCGAACGCAACTTTTGGGTGATTTCGTTGGCACTGGCCCCCTCGTTGAGCCAAAAGGCAGCCGCATCAATGCGCTCCTTACTGCCGAGCAAAAACTTACAGTAGCTTTCCCCCATGGAATAGCACTGGATCTCAATACAATTCAGTTGCCGCTCCACCATGGCGCTGAAAAAACCGGCAAACAGCCCGGCGTAGAGATGACAAACGGGCTTCCCCACATCCCCAAGGGTGCGTGCGACAGCCGAGTCAAACAGGCTGATGAATATGAACCCCTGTCGCCGGTTTTCGGTATCCACTTCCCAACGTCCCCATCCCTGAGCAGTCAAGGGCCACCACCAGGTTTCCAGCAGAAACATCAGATTACTCTGCTTGGTTTTGCGCTGGTATTCCTCTTCGTACCACCGAGAAAAATGAGCAGCATCATTGCGGCCCCACTCTTGACCAATGGTGTACATCAAAGAAGCGGAGGCGTCTCCCACTTCTTCTTCGAGGCCCTGCTGCAAACCGAGGATAAAATCTTCGCTCACCAAAACATTACGGCCCCCCGTCCAGTCCAGCAGGGATCCCTGTTGGCGGTCAAACCGATAAAAGTCTTCGCGGCTATAGTGATTGTGCCGCTGGGCGGCAGGCTGAAGGCGCAACTCGATAGGGGTAACCGTCATGATCGTGCAAGGAGAGAGTACATTTTTTAACACTCCTTAGATCATACCCTTCTCCTCCGGTACTTTTTCCTAGAGTCAAATGCCCATAGGATAGAGCGGAGGGATCCCTTTGAATTTTTGTAAAGGGACGCAGGGTTGGCGGCAAGGACTGACAGGATTCTACGGATGAGATTTAACCTTGATAAAAGCAATGGCGGAGCGCCACAGCAGCGACTCTTGCCCGCCGGAATCTGCCAAACAGATGCAATCAGGATCCTGCCAGCGTAACTGGCCCACAAAGACATCCCCAGTGTTGAGCTTAATTTCAAAGGTTTCCCGGTCTTTGATCCCCTTTTGCAATCGGCGCACGCTTGGGATCCCAGTATTCAAATCAGCCACAGCAGCTCCACAGGCGGGCGATAGGTCACAGTTGGATAAACATGATGGTTCTCAGTATAAGGGATCCCTGCCAATAGACTCCCCACCCCTACTGCTGGAGTGCAAAAGAAGATTTCACGGGTTTTTCCCTATGAAGAAATATTATGGCTGTGCGGATGGGTCTTCACAAAAAGTGACAAATTGCTTGAGTTCGCTTTCTTTTTTAAGCAGATCTACGGGTGTTCTTGCGGAGGAAAGGTATCAAAATGAGGTTTAGGGCGATGGGAAGTGCGGTTCGTCGCCTCGCCGGGAATGGATTTGGTTTTGGATCCTTTCTGAACGCTTTTGCCGCCCATTTGTTTGTCTCTCTGAACTAGCATCATTAATGCAGGAGTAGTTGTCATGGCAGTTGAGAAAGTAAACTCTTCCTCGAGCTTGGCTGAGGTGATTGATCGCATCTTGGATAAGGGTATCGTTGTCGATGCCTGGGTGCGGGTTTCTTTGGTGGGTATCGAGCTATTGGCGATTGAAGCCCGTGTTGTCGTGGCTTCTGTGGAAACCTATCTGAAATACGCTGAGGCTGTGGGTCTGACGGCAACTGCGGCTGCCCCTGCCGCCTAAGCTAGAGGTTCTTTTTGATGAGGTTGTATCGATTCATCACTCCTCGATGTCATGAACATTCGTGGATTTTGGATTGAGGATCCGGTGCAACTGCATGGTAGAGGCTCTCGTGGAATCAGGCAGGGGTCCGTTTGGGCTTCTGCCTTGTTTTCCTCCATCACGCCAATCCAGTTGATACAGTCATCTTGTTTTCAATGATCTAGTTCATCGGGCTGGGGCATTGGGTTTGCCCGAACTATGCACCCACATTCAGAACAACATTCGGGACAACATTCAGAACGAACGTAAGGGATTGGACAACATGAGTTTGCAGGAACAGTGGGCTACAGCCCGAACCCAACGGGCAGCTCAAAACCAAAGTTTATTAGGTCGATCCCGACAGCAGCGCCTTGAGCGTCACCAAGCCCTGATGGCTGAGTTGAGCCAACAACGTCAACAACGGCGGCAGGCAATGCAGCAGCAAGCAGAGCAAACCCGCAACCACCTGCGCAAGCTGGAACAGGATCGGGCGGTACAGCGTGCCCTAGACGAATATTCCCGTACAGAAACAGCTACACAACGGGCCAAATCGGTGGCACACCTTCTCTCCAGTTTGGGGCAAGAACGGGCTGCTCAGTCCGAGGCCATCCAGCAAGAACTGCAGGCGTTTCGGGCCAATCTGACGTTGGATGTGGAGGGTCTACTGGGATCCTACAGTCAGGCGCGGCAAACCATGGCCGATGCCACTCAGCAAGAACTACAAGCGTTTCGGGCCAATCTTCAACAGCAGGTACAAACCCTACAACACGTGGCTCAGCAGGAACTGGCCCAGATGGCCCAGGAACGGCAGGTCAGGGCGCAAGTGCTGCAAAGTGAACTGGCGGCTTTCCGAGTTGAGCTGCATAAACAGGTGTGGGGCAACGGGATCCCCATCTCAGAACCGGAACCCGTCGTGTCTGCGACCCCCCCTGCTTCGGAACCCACCCCATTGTCTATGGATATGAGTACAGCCTCGGATGTGGGTACAGCCTCTGTTGAAACCCCTGAAACCCCGATCCCATCCCTGTCTATCCCCGTCCCTGCTCCAGAACCCCAACCGCCAATTGCTGCCGTGATGCCGGCTATTCCGGTCATTCCGCCTACTCCTGTAGCCGAGACTGAAGAGCCAAACCGCATTCTTACCTATGTGAACGAGTACGTGGAGGCTCTACGGGCACAAAACCCTGATCTGACGCTATTGCAGGTGATTGGCAATCGGGAACAGGTGCGGGATCTGCTGGCCCGAGGTGCGGTGGATCTGGGGGTGGATCCTTCGGAGATTCTGACCACGTTGCGGCGCATGGTTTCAGAAACCGTCGCAGTTTGAGGCGGACTACAGCCCTCAACGCTACGGCCCTCAACAAGAATCCCAGCTATAGTCAAGGCAAAAGAGGTTGAGTACTCCCATGGCCACCGTTTTGCAGGCGCGTCCACGCCAGTTTGTCAATACTGCCTACACGGAGCGAATTACCCGCCGGGCCTTGCGTTATTTGCAATCGGGCTTTGCAGTTCACCTGCGGGGGCCTTCCGGTACGGGCAAAACCACCTTGGCCATGCATCTGGCTAGCTTGATGGGCCGCCCAATCATGTTGATCTATGGGGATGACCGTTTTGATTCCTCCGATTTGATCGGCGGACGCACCGGCTTTACCCATCGGCGGGTGGTGGATAACTACATTCATTCCGTGGTGAAAACAGAGGAGGATCTGCAGCAACGTTGGGTAGATGCCCGCCTGACTTTGGCTTGCCGAGAAGGGTTTACCCTGATTTACGACGAGTTCAATCGCTCCCGCCCTGAGGCCAACAATGCTTTGCTCAGTGCTCTAGAGGAAAAGCTGTTGGTGATGCCGCCCGATAGCAATCGGTCAGAATATCTGCGGGTGCATCCTCAGTTTCGCGCCATTTTTACCTCCAACCCGGAGGAGTATACAGGAGTCCACAAAGCCCAAGATGCGCTACTTGACCGGATGATCACCATCGATATGGGAGAGCCGGATATCGAAACCGAAAAAGAGATCCTCATTTCACGGGTGGGTCTATCCGGGCCGGATGCCCTTAAGATCGTGCATGTGGTGCGGGCCTTCCGCCGCAAGTTGGATCTGACTCAGCATCCTAGCTTGCGCAGTTGCCTGATGATTGGCCGCATTGTCAAAGAGCACGAGCTGGCCGTTAGCAAAAATAGCGCCGATTTTCGTGCCCTCTGTGCGGATGTGCTGCTGGCTCGTGCCGGTAAGCGCCAAGATGAGGGATCCCAGCTGCTCAATCATTTGCTAGATCAACTGCCTGGCTAATTCCTGACCTAGTGTTCTATCCCTTTGCAAGTCCTGGAGAGTCATCCACCCTGTGCCTATTACCTCTCAACCCTTGACCACAGCCACGCACGGCTCCTCTTTGGCCGATGTGTTGGAGCGGGTATTGGATAAGGGCATTGTGATTGCGGGAGACATTACCGTTTCCGTGGGCAATGTGGAGTTGCTGAATGTGCGGATCCGTCTGCTGATTTCCTCGGTGGATAAGGCCAAAGAAATTGGCATTAACTGGTGGGAATCGGATCCCTATCTGAATAGCCAGGCGCGGGAGCTGTTGCAAACCAACCGGGAACTGATGCAACGGGTGGCCTACCTAGAGGGCCAGTTGGCCCAAGTTCTGTCCAAAGGGGGAAATGGAACGAACTCGGGGGCCACAAGCTAAACTGGCTGCTGTGGTGGTTTGACTGGGTGGTGTGGCATGAAATTAGAAAGAAACCGCTGCCGGAACCCTCTGGGCGGTCTTTTGGCTGTGGGCTTGTTGTTGGGAGCTGGGATCCCGGCTTGGGGTCAAAATCCTCGTGCCATTAGCATCAACGCCGATTCTCAGGAGGCCAACGCCAATACGGGCGTGTTTACCGCCACTGGTAATGTCACCCTCAATTTTCCAGCCGAACGCCTCAGCGCTCGCGCCCAGAGAGCAGTCTACTACAGCCAGGAACAGCGGATTGAACTGGAGGGCCAGGTCACCATCAGCCAAGGGGACAATCAACTGCAAGCGGAGAAGGTGATCTACCGCATCGACCAAGGCACAATCCAAGCTGTTCCGGTGGCGGGACGGCAGGTGGAGTCCATTTACGTTTTGCCGGAACCTGCCCCCAGTCCTTAACCACAAGTACGCATCATCTATGGGATCCTCTACCTACGAATCCGACTTCTACGCTTGGACGCAAACTCAAGTCGATCTCTTGCGGTCAGGCAAGTTAGAAGAATTGGACTGGGAGAACCTGGTGGAGGAAATTGAATCGTTGGGAAAAGCAGAACGGCGGGAGTTGGAAGGTCGTTTACGGGTGATCGTGATCCACCTGCTCAAGTGGCAATTTCAACCTGCTTTGCGATCCCGAAGTTGGCAACTGACCCTGCAGGAACAGCACATCCGTTTGCAAGCTCATTTGCAAGACAATCCCAGTTTGCAAGGTTGGATCCCAGAGGCCTTACGGCGGGTTTATCCTTTAGCTGTCATTGGGGCAGAGCGGGAAACCGGCTTAGAGAGTTTTCCTGATGAATGTCCGTTTACGATAGAGCAAATTTTGGCAACGGACTTTTTCCCCACCTAAAGGATGGCTGACGTATGTTCGGGATCCGGGTTCCTCACCCCTGGCAACAAGAAACCCCTGTTACACCGGAAGAGATCTTTTTGAACCGGCGGCGATTTCTAACCCAACTGGGATCCGCAGGGGCAGGAGCCAGTTTCTCCATTTTTGGGTTTGGCGGCAGGGAGGCAGCTCCTTCTGTGGAACGGGACTTGAGTGGGATCCCACTCAACCCTGCTTTTTCAGATCCAGAGCGACCTCTGACCGAAGAGATTGTTGCGGCCCGTCATAACAACTTTTATGAGTTTGGATCCGGCAAACGCATTTGGCGAGGGGCACAGGCTGTGCCGACGGATCCCTGGACGGTGGAAATCACAGGGCTGGTGCGGCAACCGCAAAAGCTGGGGCTAGAAGATCTGTTTGGGTTCCCCCTAGAAGAACGGATTTATCGCTTTCGCTGTGTAGAAGCTTGGGCAATGGTGGTGCCTTGGTTGGGTTTCCCGATGCGTCTGCTGCTCGAACAAGTGGATCCTTTGCCCGAGGCCAAATTTGTCCGCTTCACCTCTTTTTACGACCGTGACATCATGTATGGCCCCATTTGGCCCCCCAACTTGCCTTGGCCCTATACTGAGGGGCTCCGGATTGAAGAAATGGCGAATCCGTTGGCTTTTTTTGCCCTCGGAATTTATGGCAAGCCGTTGCCCAAACAACATGGGGCTCCGATTCGCATGGTGCTCCCTTGGAAATATGGCTTTAAGGGGGGGAAATCCATTGTCAAGATTGAATTTCTGGCGGAGCAACCCGCCACCTTTTGGAACACCTTAGCCCCGGATGAATATGGATTTGAAGCCAACGTGGATCCGACGGTGCCTCATCCGCGCTGGTCCCAGGCGCAGGAAACCCTGATCGGATTTGGATCCCGTTCCCATTGGCAGACCGTGCCAACCTTGCCCTACAACGGCTATGGAGAGTATGTGGCGCATTTATATGGTTGATTATTGGGTCTGGGCTGAAGCCGCTATCCCGCCACAACTGCAGAAAATGACTCCCCAAGAGAAAATCCTCTTGCGGGGTCGCCCGACGGTAAAGCGGAGAGATCATCCGATGAGAAGCGCCCACGAAAGGATTCGAACCTCCGACACCTGGGACCGGAACCCAGTGCTCTAGTCCACTGAGCTACGTGGGCAACGTAACTGCGGCTCGTATTCTATCAATTTGCTTTCGGGTCTGCCAAGTGGACAAAGCTGCGCCGGTGCTGTGGAGTCAGTCCCAGCTCTTGCAAGGCTCGTCGATGCGCTCGCGTTCCATAGCCAACGTTGGTTCGCCAACCATAGCCGGGGTACTGTCGATCCCAGTCCTGCATCAGGGTATCCCGCCAGACTTTGGCCACAATCGACGCAGCAGCAATGGAGAGGCTGATTTGATCCCCTTTCACCAGGGCTGTTTGCTGGGATCCCAATTCGGCTAGCGGTAATCCATCCAGCAAAATGTGCTCCACCTCACCCACCTCAGCCAAAGCCCGTTGCATGGCCAGCACCGTTGCCTGCCGAATGTTGAGTTGGTCAATCTCAGCTGCGGAGGCACTGCCGATCCCTACGGCTAGGGCTACCTGTCGAATCTGCTCCGCCAATCGAGTTCGTTGCTGCGGGCGCAGTTGTTTGGAATCCTTCACCCCCTCTAGCTCCGCAGGATCCATCTCCACGGGTAAAATCACCGCTGCTGCCACCACCGGCCCCGCCAGGGATCCCCGCCCCACTTCATCGACCCCCGCGACCGAGTGGATCCCTTGCTGCCAAAGGGATCCCTCCTGAACCAAACTGGGCTGCACCTGCTCTCCCATACCCCACAAGCTTGGAACCAACCGACAGACTAAATATTACATGCCCCCCAATTTGATGGTGGTGTTTGGCCGACCTAAGGGTTACCGAGGCTCCCACGAACAGTGGGAAGAAGACGGGATCCCTGGCGGTACCCCTATCCCTCACCCGCATGGCTCGACAGGCTCCGCAGGAGGCAAATCTTGATCCAGCGCCAACTGCTCAAAACTCAAATCCAGAATTGGGTAGCGAGTCCAGAGGGGATGATCATAATGCCACCACTCCCGCGCATAAACGGTGAATCCCTCCTGAGCCATGGCTGATTGCAGTCGATCCCGATTGCGACGGGCCTCTTCTGACCCGCCTGGGTAGGCGATATGGGCGCGCTCCGTCATTTCGTCAAAGTCGCTCGGCATCTCCAGTGCTTGGCCGGTGGTGCGATCAAACAAAGTCAAATCCACGGCACAACCCCGGTTATGGCGGGATCCCCGCGCCGGATCAGCGACGAAAGCCCGTTGAGAAGGGGCGACCGCCTGCCAAAAGGTACGTGTCACCGACCAGGGGCGATAGCCATCAAAGATCTGTAACCCCAACCCTTCTATAGCCAAGGCCCGATGAACCCGCACCACCGCCTCCGCAACCGGACGTTGTAAAAAAGCCCGCGCTTGGGTATACACCGGATAACCCAAAAAGTTATCGCAGCGGGCATAGCGGATATCCAACTTCAAACTGGGATCCAGCTGGGTTAACTCCACCAAATCCACCGTTGCCAGAGTGCCAATCATTAGAGTGCAAACAGACTGCGGTTCAAAATCATCGGTCATGATTAAGGTAGCCGCAACTGAGCTTGAAGGGGCTGTTGATGGGCATCCATTCCCCTATAAGGCCGCCTCATCCGAGAGCTGCGAGAGATGAGCGATCAGCCGATCCACCAACTGCGAGAAGGTGTCCCGTTCTTCTGGGGTGAAACATCCATAAGTATGATCCCGCAGTTCCCAAATTAGGGGGGGCAAAACCTCCTTCAGCTTTTCCCCAGCTGGGGTCAGATAAACCCGCCAGATGCGGCGATCCTGGGGATCCCGTTGCCGCCGAATCAGATCCCGTTTTTCCATGCCATCCAACACACCGGTCATGGTGCCCCCCAACTGCTGTAGGCGCTCACAAATGGTGGAGGTGGGGATCCCGTCTTCTTCCCAAAGACAGCACAACACCACCCAATGGGAGGGGGTCAAGCCAAAAGGCTCTAGATGGGACTGAAACTGCCGCCGTACCAATTGAGACAAAAGCCGAATGCGATATCCCAAAGAATTGGGAGCAAGGATATCGTGCCACCGCTCCAGGAAAGCCTGTTTCTCCGATTTCACCATCACCATAGTTTGACTGTTCCCCATCGGTGGCCTAGCCAGAATGCTTAGAGCTTAAATTGTTTCATTCTATCCTTTAAGCAGAAAAGCGGTTTATGGTTCGTTACAACTGTAAACCTGTCTTGCCAGTTTGAAACAGAGTGGCAAGCAGGGTTTTCTGGGATGTTTGCCAAGGCGATTCTGTTGGCACTAGAGTAGCGTCAAGTCTTGCCTTCCTCCCTCGCGCTATGCCTACAGCAGGAACGGCGCGATTCTGAGGAGCATCGTTATTTGCGAGGTCCCTATGCTGCTGCCTATCCTCCAGGGGTTACCTCCCCGTCGTTCCCTTTGGGCCGGGATCCCGTTGGCTTGTTCCTTGGCCTTGGGGGCCTGCTGGACAAACCGCACAGGAGTCGAAGCGCCTCCGCCAACCCAGGCTGTACAAGCCGGATCTCCGACATCCGCCCAAAATCCTTTCCCGCCCATTCCCACCCCACCGCCGCCACTGCCTTCTCCTACAGGTACGCCGGGTGTACCGCCCTGGTGGCCTCGTTCTCAGGCCCAGGTTTGGGAGTACTCCCCTTATGCGGTGGTGCTATCCGGCTTTTTGCAGGGGTTAGCGGCCCAAGGCGGGTCTCTTTCCCAACAGGGGATCCTGCTGTGGACACCGGAAGGGGATCTGTTGGCGGAGCATTTGCTGGATCAGCCCTTGCCAGTGGGGGCATTGGATCAATTGGCGATCAGTCTGATGGCTCTCGAGACTTGGGGCTACGACCACCGCTTTGAAACCCAGTTTTTGACCACGGGCCGTCTGGTGGAGAATCGCTTGGTGGGGGATTTAATCGTCGTTGGCAGCGGGGATCCCTACTTCAAGGAGGCCGATGTTCAAGCGTTGGCCCGTCATTTGCGCAATTACGATATTCGCCAGATCGACGGGGATGTGAAGGTGTTGCCCTCCTTCCGTCTTTTGGGCCAGCCAGATCCCTTGGCCAGTGGTCGCCGATTGGTCACTCTGTTACAAGAGGGGGATCAGCCAATTGCCGTTACTGGCGCTGTTTCCACCGTGCAGCAAGTGCCTTCCGGTACCCATACCCTGGCTGTCTACACCTCGATGCGCCTGGGATCCCTGCTGCAAATCCTAAATGGCAACGATGATCCTGCTCTGCAGGGCGCGGAGCACCCTCGGGCGATGGCGGAAACCCTGTTGGCCCAGTTGGGGGGTAAAGCCGCTTTGCTGGAGTACCTACAGAATCGCTTGGTTGCCCACCCAGTCTCTTACATGGATGCGGCTATGACTCCTGAGGCAGGGGATATTCGCCTTGAGCAAGGGAGTCAAGAGCTGCACCTCTCCCCACGCGCCCTTGCCCATCTTTGGGAATATCTGATTGATTTTACAGGCGGAGATCCGACTCGGATTTTGCCCATGGCCGGCATTGGCCACAGCACCCTGCGGGTGCGCACCTTGCCTCTCGGCACTTTTGCTCAAGTGGGATTCGTAGTCGATCGTACTCCACACGGTGCGGAGCACCATCGGCTGATGGTAATGGGGCAGTTGCCGGATGGCACCCACTTTGTTTTGCTCAACCACGGGCCAGACCTGGACCTTTTGCGCCAGCAACAGGATCAATTCCTGCACGATGTGTTGGCAATTAACGAGCCTTCCCGCCATTGAAAAAACCCCTTTCTGAAGGGCAAGCTTTCAAAACCTGGATCAACAGGATGGGATAGCCATACCGCACTGAAGCCTTGTCTCCAATGCGGGTTACGAACCCAACACTCCCCCTTGCCAATGGCCCACTTCTGGATGCTTACTCACAAGCCGTCACCCGTGTGGCTGAGCAGGTGGTGAGATTCGAGCGGGATGCCATCAGGGGTGAGCACAGCAGGCAGGCAAATTGGGGATCCACACCCACGTCCAGGTGGATTTTGCAGCGGTGATGAAGCGGGTGAGAGGGATCCAGGATTGCTTTACTCAAGGGGTTCATCGTCGCTGGCAGGAAGCTGGTGTTCGGGGGGTCTGTACGGCAACGGTTTTGGGGATGGTGGCCCACTTCACGCCCGAGCACGTCTGGGATCTGTGCAGCAACGCAGCGCGCAAGGCAATGGGTTTGCCAGAAGTGACCCTGGCTCCGGGATCCCCTGCCGAACTGTTGGCCATTCAAGGGCATCATTTGACGGATGCTCTCGCAGATGGGAGTGAATGGCGGATTGTCCTGCATCGTGGGCGGGTGGTGGCCAACACTACTGTGGAAAAACAATTGATTCGGGCTTGAACGCATCCTCTAGCTCCGATCCCGAAAAAAAGCTGAATAAGCCAGTGTTGCCCAGGGATCCCTTCTAGCCTAGAGGGGATAACTGTGGGGGCGCTTACCCTTGGAAAGTTTTGTTCTGATCAAGCAAGTTCCGGATCAAAGCTCGAAAGCGGGCATCAACAGCGATGGCACCATTGACCGGGCTAAAGCCAAGCGCATGCTCAACCCCTTTGATCGCTATGCCCTAGAAGCGGCCTTACAAACCAAACGACAACACGGGGCGAGGGTCACAGCCATCACCATGGGGCCACCACCGGCGATAGAGGTTCTCTACGAAGCCATTGCCCATGGGGTAGATCGGGGCTTTTTGATGACGGATCGCCGCCTGGCGGCTTCGGACACCTTGGCTACTGCCTATACCCTGGCGCAAACGGTGCGTTACGCGGGCTCCCCGGACTTGATCTTCTGTGGCTTACAGACCACCGACGGCGACACGGCCCAAGTGGGGCCCCAACTGGCGGAACGATTAGGGATCCCGCAGGTCACCTATTGCGAAGCCTTCGAGATTCGGGATGGCATTCTCCTGGCGCGGCGAGCCATTGAAGGGGGATCCCAAACCGTGACTGTCCCCTTGCCGGTTCTGGTAACGGTTGCCAATTCTGCCCAACGCTTGGCCTACCCAACCCTGCGAGGTGCCCAACGGGTGCAACGCCTGATGCGGGATGAAGCGGCGCGGGCTGAGGTGATTCAAATCATTAACTTGGACGATGTGGGCGCAGATCCGGAACGCTGTGGTCTGAAGGGATCCCCGACCATCGTGGCCGCTACTGAAAAAGTGGGGGAAATTGGCGGCAATTGCCAAATCTTTCAGGGACAGTCGGTACCCAGCTTGGTGAAAAGCCTGACGGAGGCTGCCTCGATCTCTAGCTATGTGGGAGCAAGATAGTCCGAAGGTTCATTGTTAACTCAAGGCCATCCAGCCCAATATCAATCCTTATGCTTATGGGAGTTGCAGTTCTATGGTTCAGAAGCGGGTTTTGATCTTCGCCGAGCAGGTGAATGGGGAATTGCAGCCGATTGGCCTGGAGCTGTTGGGCTCGGGGCGTTTGCTGGCTGATAAATTGGGGGCCACTCTGAGTGCGCTGGTTCTGGGATCCAATATTGCCCACTTGGCGTCAACCCTGATTGGCCATGGAGCCGACGAAGTGTTTGTGGCAGATCACCCCGAACTGGCTCAATACCGCACTTTGCCCTATCGTCGGGTGATGACCGACTTGATCAAAAGCTGGCCAGAGCCTCCCCACACCATCCTGCTGGGATCCACCACCACCGGTCGGGACTTGGCCCCACGTTTGGCGGCCCATCTGGAAACCGGGCTGACAGCCGATTGCACCGATCTGGATATTGGCCCCTTCGAGTACTCCAACAGCAAAGACCCGAGTAAATCTGGTCTCTTCCGCGACTGTTTGTATGCGATTCGGCCTAGCTTTGGGGAATCCCTGAAGGCCCGTATTCTCGGTCCTTGGAAAAACCCACAAATGGCGACGGTACGTCCGGGGGTAATGGTGCCGCTGCCTTGGGATGGATCCCGTCGAGGCGAGGTCTTCCAGGTACCGGTTCAATTGGATCCCAGCGATTTGAGTTTGCAGATTGTCGAGACGGTGCGCAATCTTTCCCAGACAACTGATCTGACGCGGGCGGAGGTGATTGTTTCCGGGGGCTATGGGTTGGGTTCGCCAGAAGGGTTTGAGTTGATGCAGCAGCTGGCAGCTTGTTTTCCCAACAGCGCCGTCGGTTCCTCCCGCAAGGCGGTGGATTCTGGTTGGATCCCTTATGCCCATCAAGTGGGTCAAACCGGCAAAACCGTGCGCCCACAAATCTATATTGCGTGCGGTATTTCTGGGGCGATTCAACACCGTGTCGGCATGGATAAATCTCGAACCATCATCGCCATTAACAAAGACAGTTCCGCCCCCATCTTCAAATTTGCCCATTACGGCATCGTCGGGGATCTCTATCAGGTGGTACCGGAGATGATCCGGCAACTGCAACAGAACCAATCCCAGCCTCAAGCTCACCCCACTGAGCGGATCCCAGTTTTGCAAGGGCACTGAGAATGGCTTTAATTAGGCAAGTTGGTTCTTGATCACATCGCTGGTGCAAGACTCGTGTAGCTTCACCCTCCTTTGGTATGATGCTATGATGAGCTACTCATCGGGATGTAGCGCAGCTTGGTAGCGCACTTCGTTCGGGACGAAGGGGTCGCAGGTTCGAATCCTGTCATCCCGATAAAGGTCAAAAACTGGCGTAGCAAACCCTTTCAGCGATTTCTCCCTTTCTTGGAGAGAGGAGCGGTGACCACCTAGGAATGGCATTTTCGGCCCTAGGGTCTCCCTAAAGCCCTCCCTAAACCATAGAGTCGGATCCCCAGAATCCTGTCTGCGTCTAGCATCTCGAGCAATCCCCTTACTGGATGGCAGGGTCATCCGTATGCCCGCCCAAGAAGCCGCAAGCTACTGGCCAGAGTACGTCGGCAGCTGGCAGCGCTGGAACCATATTCGCACGGTGCTCGCAACAGCACCTTTGGCTTGTTTTGCCTGGGGCTTGTATAGGGCAGAATGAGGGATCCCTGGGGGGCTGGTCTTGGAGGATCCCGATACATCTGGGATCCTTGATTTTCGCAACAGGAGGCACACTTTTGCCTTAGGGCAGGCCATAGCCTAAGCCCATGACACAGCCACTTTCTGAAGATGGATGGTTGAATGGGGCTGAACTATCGATGTGGATTCGTACGATCCCCAGGCGAGGCTCTCTCTGCACTACGGGGATCTCACCGACGGCGCTACCCTGGGCAAGATTTTGCAACAGGTACAGCCTACGGGAGCGTTCCCCCTGTTCGAGACGTAAAAACTGGATGATGGTGTCCGTAACCTCAGAGGTGCTCAACGGTGTTGGGCCTTTGCTGGGTGATTGCTATCCTGCGCAGGCTGCTCCTTCTACCCCAACAGGGATTCTGTTGGCCCACTCAACGCTCCGGGGTGTGCCGAGCCCGGTAATAGGCGCGAATGTCCTCGATGGTCAGGAGCCGCCGAAACGGGATCCCGGCCTCTTGGTAGCAAGCCTCCGCCCCCTCCAGTCGATCCACCAAGGTGAGGATCCCTTCCGCCCGATACCCCGCTTCCTGCACCCGCTCCACCGCCTGGAGGGCCGACCCACCGGTGGTGACCACATCTTCCAAAATCCAAACGCGAGTTCCTGGAGACAGTTGCGGCCCCTCTAGCCAGGCTTGGGTACCGTGGCCCTTGGCTTGCTTGCGCACGATCAATGCAGGTAAATTGGCCGGCTGCCGCTGTAAAGAGGCCAAACTCACTGCTGTCACAATCGGATCGGCCCCCAAGGTCATCCCGGCAACCGCTTCGGCTTCGGGGGGCAACAGCCCGTGCAACAGGGATCCCACCAGATAGGCCCCTTGCGGGTGGAGGGTGACGGGTTTGCAGTTGATGTAGTAGTCGCTGTATCGCCCGGAGGTGAGGGTGAAGGATCCCTCGCGGTAAGCCAGTTGGGTGAGCAGGTACAGCAATTTCTCCCGCGCTTCATCCGCAGAAAGGGTCAGGGGAGAGCAATCCAAAATCAGCACTAACGATAAACCCCATCTTCACTTGAGGGATCCCTCTACTATCTATCATCCATGTATCATCCATGAACCTCTAGCTAAGAATGGGGCTTACTTTCTGAAAAAGTCCGGCGCAGCAACAGTGAATTCAAAACAACACTGACAGAACTAAAGGCCATCAACCCACCGGCCATGGCCGGGCTGAGCAAAAGTCCGAACGAGGGCAAAAGTGCCCCTGCCGCCACAGGGATCCCCAACAGGTTATACCCGAAGGCCCAAATCAGGTTCTGGCGAATTTTGCGGAAGGTAGCTGAGCTGAGTCGAATCGCCTCCACCACATCCCAAAGGCGGTTGCGCATCAGGATGATATCAGCCGTTTCAATCGCCACATCCGTAGCCGAATGGAGGGAAATGCCCACATCCGCTTGTGCCAGCGCCGGCGCATCGTTGATCCCATCCCCCACCATGCCGACCCGCAGCCCCTGAGCCTGCAAGTCCCGGATCACCTGAGCCTTGGCGCCCGGATGAACCTCAGCAATCACCCGGATCCCTGGCAATTCCAGGCTTTGGACCACCTGTTCGGCCACCTCAGCCCGGTCGCCGGTTAGGAGCATCACCTGCAAACCCATCTTTTGCAGTTGTTGCAGCGTGGCCCGAGCGTCAGGACGCAGCGGATCCTGAGCTGCCATCAGCCCCACCAGGGATCCCTGCACCGCCACTCCCACCACCGTTTTGCCTGCCCCCACCAGAGCCTCAATCTGGGCTTGCGCCTCTGGAGCAATCGGGATCCCCAAATCGGCTAACCAATGGAGGGATCCCAAGATCACCCGTTGCCCCTCCACCTGAGCGGCAACCCCCAACCCTGGCTCCGTTTGAAAGGCGGTGGCCGAAAACAGCGGCAACCCTTGCTCGCGGGCTGCCCGTAAAATGGCTTCTGCCAAAGGATGGTGAGTTCCACTTTCTACCGTGGCAGCCAGTTGCAGCAGTCGGGCTGAATCCAGGGATCCCTCCAGGCTGATGCAATCCGTCAGGCGGGGATCCCCTTGGGTGAGGGTGCCGGTTTTGTCGAACACCAGGGATTGCAAGTGATGGGCCTTTTCCAAAACATCTCCCCCTCGGATCAACAGGCCCCGTTCCGCCCCTAGGCCCGTACCCACCAAAATTGCCGTCGGTGTGGCCAATCCCAAGGCACAAGGACAGGCCACCACCAAAACCGCGATCGCCAACTTGAGGCTGTTCAGCAGAGGAGTAGGGTGAGGAACATGGTCACTGGCCAGCAGGTGCATGTGCAGACTGTGCCCCGTCAGCCAATCGCTACCCCAAAGAGGGATCCCGACCCAGTACCAAAACCCAAAAGTGAGCAGGGCCAGCGTCACCACCCCATAGGTAAAATAACCCGCCACAGCATCGGCAATGCCTTGGATGGGAGCTTTGCGGGCTTGGGCTGCTTCGACTAAGTGGATGATTTGAGCGAGCGTAGTCTCTTTCCCGGTGCGGGTGGCACGACAAATCAGCACCCCCGATTGGTTCAATGTCCCGGCTACGACGGCATCTCCAGGTTGTTTCAGTACCGGCAAGGATTCTCCCGTCAACATCGCTTCGTTAACCGTGGCCTGCCCGGCGATGACTTCCCCATCTACTGGGATGCGCTCTCCAGCCCGTACCTGCAAGTAATCCCCTACCCGCACCTGCTCAATGGGGCACCCTTCCTCAACTTGCAACCCAAAGTCTAGGGCACCTTCCGCCAGACTGGAACAATGAGCCAGTTCTGCTTCGGATCCCTGGACGCGCCGGGCCACGCTGGGGCGCAAGTTTACCAGCGCCTGTAAACTGCTGGCAGCCCGTAGGCGGCTATGTTGTTCCAGGGCTCGCCCCAACAAAATGAAGCTGAGCAACATCACCGGCTCATCAAAAAAACATTCCCACCCCACCTGTGGCGCCAAGAGCCCCACCAAACTGGCGACATAGGCAGAGCCGGAGCCGAGGGTCACCAAGGTGTTCATATTGGGGGCCAGTCGTCGTGCCGCTTTCCAGCCATCCAGGACAAGGCTCCGGGCCGGCCCAACAAAAGTCAAAGTTGCCAATCCCCAGTGCAACCAGACATCGTTCAGGATCGGCAAACCCAGGCGGGTAAATAGGTTGAGGTGTCCAGCCGCAGAGAGCACGAGCAAAAAAGCGGCAGTGAGCGCTTGGCGAATCTGCTGTTGGGTCTGCTGTCGTTGCTTAGCGACCGGGTCGGCAGAGGCAAAGTGCTCGGTCCCGCTAACGCGAACGAGGGCATCAACATCTGCTCCCAACGCTTCTGAACCGGCTGTGGAGAGAACCTCCCCATCCTGGCGGTAGTGACTGGGGAAACCCGCCTCGGTCAAAATCTCCGCCAAATGCTCCGGGTTAGGTTCAATGCCTGCGGCAAACTCCACCAAGGCTGACCCAGTGACCAGATTCACGCTGGCCTTGACCACCCCCGGCTGCTTCAGCAATTCCTGCTCGACGGCGCGAACACAACCGGCGCAACTCATGCCCCCCACCTCGAGCAAAAGGGATCCCGCCAAAGTTTGACCCTGACCAACCGGATCCCCGACCTGGGCCACTGCATCAAGAATGGGCATCGTGCTATCTTTCATGGTCAACTGCCTCAGCTCAAACTTGAGCACTTCATTTTCAATAGAGTTGTTTAGAGTTGTTTCCCTGTTGTATGGGCTATCCCTAAGCCTCTGCGGGATCTACCCCCAGTGCCCGTAGCTGCTCTGCCAGTCGTGTCGCCTTCTGCTCAGCCTGTATTGCCCGTTCGTTTGCTTCCTCTTCTGGCGTCGGGATCCATCCCGTTTCGTCGAACCACCGTAGCCAGAGGCGCTCTACTCCCTCGAAGGATCCCTGCCACAACCCCAGGCCAATTTCCAAGGTTGGGATCCAGAGAGTTGGTTCGTTCAGGGGTCGGTAGGAGGCCCCCTCCAGGCGAAACAGTTGAAAAGATGCCGCTAACCGGTCAAAGAGCACATAATAGGGCACCCGCAGTAGGCTCTCGCACACCTCCCACTTGCTGGGAATGTCCCCGCCCCGCTTGTCACGTCCTTGATCCCACTCAATCGGGCTCAGAGAGAGCAGTTCCACCACAACAATCGGGGAGCGACCTTCTTGCCAAACGACATAACTGAGTCGGCCCTTATCCAAAAGTCGGGGTACCCCCACAACCGCAAACCAGTCGGGACGCCTATACAGGTGAGTCCGCTGCGAGTCGTAGTAAAGATTCAGGTCGGAAGCAGTAAAAACGTGTTCCAGGGGGTAGGTCTTGGGGCGAAAGGTCTTAGACAGCAGTTGTTGCGGCTGCCATAGGTGAAACTCATCTGGCAAACCCGGATCCTCTGGAGACTCACTGGGCAGATCATACATGGTGGGCAGGATCTGCTTAGAGGAGATGGGGGTAAGGGCCATAGACAGGAAAAAAAGAGCGCTCCCTCATCCTAGCGTTCTGAATCGGAGGAGTTTGCAGCTTACCTATCCGTTCTGAACGCGGCGCTCAAACTCATCGCGGGTGGCATCCACCAGTTGCACCGCCTCTGGGTAGAGTTCGGCATGGTTTTGCTTGAGCCAACTGAGCAGACGCGCTAGTTGTGCTGCACACAGATCCAAATCCGCCTGAAAGATCACCGCTGCTGCCATGTGCTGCGCATAGTGCGGGGGATGTCCCTGCTTAGCCAGTTCGCTCGTGAGAGCAGCCAAGGCTTGCTGACGGATCCATTCGGGCGAAGCATCGGAAGACATAAAAGCGGAAGATGAATGGGAATTGGGTTAGGAGTTAAGCAGGGGAGTAGCGGCGCAGAACCAGCGTCACATTGTGGCCACCAAAACCAAAGGCATTCACCAAGGCCACCTGCAGAGGAAGCTGGCGAGCTGTGTGGGGGACAAAATCCAGATCGCACTCCGGATCCGGATTCTCGAGGTTGAGGGTGGGTGGAGCCCAACCATGGTGAACGGCCAGGGCGGTAGCAATGGTGGCAATGCCGCCGGAGCCGCCCAAAAGGTGACCGGTCATGGACTTGGTGGCGCTGATGGCCAGAGCTCGGGCATATTCTCCAAACACCGATTTGATCGCCTGCACCTCAGCAATATCCCCAGCATTAGTACTGGTGGCATGGGCATTGATATACTGCACCGCTTGCACTGGGATCCCGGCATCCTTAAGGGCCAGCCGCATCGCCCGCGCTGCCCCTTCGCCCCCTGGGGCAGGGTTGGTCATGTGATGGGCGTCGCAGGTGAGACCATAACCAACGATCTCCGCGTAGATTTTCGCCCCACGGGCGCAGGCATGTTCCAACTCCTCTAACAGCAAGATCCCAGCCCCTTCCCCCATGACAAAGCCATCCCGATCCCGATCAAAAGGACGACAGGCTTTCTCCGGATCGTCGTTGCGGGTGGAGAGCGCTTTCATGGCAGAGAACCCCGCCATCGACAGGGGGGTGACCGCTGCTTCCGTACCCCCTGTGATCACCGCCTGAACCTCCCCCCGCTGAATCAGGCGGAAAGCGTCCCCAATCGCATTGGAGCTGGAAGCACAGGCTGTCACCGTACAGGAGTTAGGGCCTTTGGCCCCAAAATGAATGGCCAATTGACCGGCAGCCATATTGGCGATCATCATCGGCACCATGAAGGGGCTACAGCGATCCGGCCCTCTTTGCAGGTAGATCGTCTGCTGTTCCTCCAAGACACGGATCCCGCCGATACCGGTGCCCAAAATCACCCCCACCTGCTCGGCATTGAGGTCGGTGATTTGGAACTGAGCATCCTCTAGAGCCTGTTGGGTTGCTGCCAGCGCCAAATGGACAAAACGGTCAGTGCGCTTGACATCTTTGCGCTCCAGATAGTCGAGGGGGTCAAATCCCTTCACCTCTCCAGCGATGCGACAATCGTGGCGAGAGGCATCGAAGAGGGTAATCGGCCCAATACCAGAGCGCCCCGCCAGCAAACTCTGCCAAAACTCAGTTGGGGAGTTGCCAATCGGGGTCAGCGCACCCAAACCCGTGATCACCACGCGGCGACGGGAGGTTGGCTGAGCAGGCATAGGCACAGTTTCGGGATTCATGACACCAACTATCCGATTAGGTTAAGCGCAACAGCAGGGCAGTTCCTCATCCCCGTCAAGCAGCAGCTTTCTTGGAGATGTAATCGACAGCATCCTGCACTGTAGCAATGCCCTCCGCATCCTCATCAGGGATTTCCAGGTCAAATTCTTCTTCAAAGGCCATGACCAGCTCCACCGTATCGAGGCTGTCGGCCCCCAGGTCGTTCTGGAAATTGGCTTCCGGAGTCACTTTGCCGTCTTCTACACCCAGCTGTTCCGACACGATCTTGCGAACACGGCTGTAAACGTCATCTGCGCTCATGCTTGGAACCTTAAATATCGATAGAAGTGTCTTGGCCAAGCCAGTTGGTGGCCACTGAAGCAACTTTTATTCTATCGGACAACGGATCCCCTCTCTACTGGGAGGTAAGACGCTTATCTGGTGACGCTAACATCACCCTACTCTTAACTCTTAGAAGTTCCTGAGTCATGACCTTTTCGATTGCCAGTCAAAGAAGTTAAGATAACCAACTGCGTCTCTACTGAGTTGATTCCCAAAGGAGAACCCACTTCCATGCCCCGCGCCTATGAAACGATGCTGATTTTGCGTCCTGATATGTCGGATGAACCTCTCGAGCAGCTGCTCAACAGTCAGGAGGCGATCTTGCGAGAGAATGGGGCAGCCAATTTGGAGACCACCAACAAAGGGAAGCGCCGCTTTGCCGGGTTTGAGATGAAAGGCTTTAAGGAAGGGCTGTACATCCAGATGAACTACGAAGCAGAACCGAGCGCGGTGGCCACTTGGGAAAAAGGGCTGCGCATTAACGAAAATGTGTTGCGCTACATGACGACCCGCTCGGATTTGGTTTGACGGGATCCTATTCTGTGGGCATGATGGAGTTGCCTTGAGCTGCCCTTCTACACTTTGGTAGCCTTGCTATGAATTCAATTGTCTTGCTCGGTGAAGTTCTGGCCGAGCCGGAGCTTCGCTACACACCTGACAACTTGGCCGTGACTTCTCTGCTGCTCAGCTTTCCCAGTTTGCGTCCTGAGGAGCCGGACTATCAGGTGCGGGTTTCTTCCTTCGGAGAACTGGCGCAAAAGGTGGTGGATAGCTGCCATGTGGGGGATCGGGTAACGGTGGAGGGGCAACTGCACATGAATGTGGTGGAGCGGGATGGAAGGAAGGAAAAACTGGCAGAAATTACTGCCCGCCGCATCCATCACCTGGGATCCGGCCAGGTGCTGTCTTTAACGGGAATGAGTGAAGCCTCAACAGCCGTTCGCGATAGCGGGACGGAGTCCTTCTCGCCCAAACCTGCTGCTGCCGCTTCTTTTTCTCCGCCCAACCCAGACGAGATCCCGTTTTAGGGGTTGTTGGATTGCCGCCCATGCCCCAAGACCTCAGCGTTAGTGCCCAAAGGATCCAACAGCAGGTTCTCGGGTATTCCGTACAGGGCCGTCCGATTCACCTGTGGCAACTGACCCAAGGGATCCCCTCGGTACTACTGGTGGCAGGGGTACACGGCAATGAGGTGGAGGGGTACGACCTGATCGAGCGGTATGTGCACTCAGAGCTATGGGGATCCCTGGCAGGCAGGGCAACGGTGTGGGTGATCCCGCGGTTGAACCCGGATGGCTGTGCAGTGGGGCAACGACTCAATGCCAACGGGGTGGATCTCAACCGCAATATGCCCACACAAGACTGGATCCCAAACCCCCTAGAAGCTCGCTATCCTCCGGGATCCGCCCCCGGTTCTGAACCTGAGACGCAGGCATTGCTGGCTTGTCTGGAGCACATTCAGCCTCAGTTCATTCTCTCCGCCCACTCTTGCGAGAACCATCCTTGTGTGAATTACAATGGCCCTGCCCTGGAGTTGGCCCGGGTGATGGCGGCCCACAACGGTTTACCGGTCACGGACGATATTGGCTACCCCACACCCGGCTCTCTCGGCACTTGGGCCGGTTGGGAACGCGGGATCCCGACCCTTACCCTAGAACTCTTGCGGGGGACTCCCCTGAACCAGGTGTGGCAAGAACAAGTCCAGGCATTGCAGGCGCTGTTGGAGTATCTTTCGGTTGCAGACAGAGGATCAACCCCAACGATCAACAAAATGGGTCAAGAAACTTGAACTTTGGTTACCGATCCAACCTGCCATCCTTGATCTTCACGATTTCCTCACACAGATCTTCTACAACGCAAATAGGGGGCAAGGAAGAGAGGAAGTTGGAGTCGAAACCAGGTCAATCAGCTCATCTCTATCCCTTGCTCGGCTGTTGACAACCTGGAGGAAGCCGATATGTACAACAGGATTTTGGTAGCCTTGGATCGGTCGGAATTGAGCGACATGGTCTTCCAAAAAGCGATCCAACTGGCGGAAGCCATGCAAGCCAATCTGATGGTGCTCCATGTTCTCTCCCACGAGGAGCCCGGTGCTCCAGAACCGCCGATGATCTTGGGAGTGGATTACAGTTCCACCATCAGCGCCGAGCTGTGGCAATCCTATCGGGAGCAATGTGCCATCTTTGAGCAAAACCAGCAGGATTATCTGCGTTCGCTGACGGATGAAGCGGCTGAACACGGAGTACACGCCGAATTTAGCCTCAACTATGGCAATCCTGGTCGCGTCATCTGTGATTTAGCCCGCTCTTGGGAGGCAGATTTGGTGGTGGTGGGCCGCCGCGGACACTCCGGTTTGAGTGAGTTGTTCATGGGGAGTGTCAGCAACTACGTGCTGCACCATGCCCCCTGTTCTGTATTGACGGTACAGGGAAAAGCCATCCAGAAAAAAGCGCCTACCCCCACCGGTGAAATGGCTGCGGCCACCTCGTGAACGACTCCATGAGCTATTCCAGGGGATCCCGCCGATGGGATCGGGATCCCCCACTAGAATTTCACTTAACTAGCTTCCTCTTGTTCCAGCAGCCGATTCACCTCTGTTTCCAGGGTGTGGAAGGTGCTGAGGTCGATGACGGCGATATCCGGCTGGTAGCTGCTTTGCACGTAGGCGCGTAACCCCGATGGGGCCAAGCTCAAAGTCAGGGGATCCTGCCCAGAATCGGGTTTGGGCCGAAAGGTCAGCCGCAGGGTGGGATCCTGCAAGCTTTTCTGGGCCTCTGGATCGTCCTGCAGGAATTCGCTCGCTCGGGCGGAGTTGAGGGTGGAAAAAATCGAGGTGAGCTCCTGCGCTTGGCCCGGTTGGTCGGGGTTTTCCCAACGAATGCCAGGGGATCCGCTCTCGCTGGGCAAGGGTTGTAAGGTGATCTCCTCTCCTTCCGACGCAAGGGTGATGGCCTCAATTTGATTGGCATTGAGGCGGGCAATACGGTGATCCCGTAGATCTTCGAGATCAGAACGGAGAATGTCGGCTGTACTGGTGAGTAGCGTGGCCACTGCCGGATGTTGAGAGGTGATCACATGCACTTGTCCGTTGGTTTCTGAGCCAAGAGCCACGGTCAGTGGGGCGGGATCAGAGTTTTCGGCAGAGGCCGCGAGTTTAATCGTCAGCTGGGCGGAGGGGTTATCCAGACCGTAGGGGGCCAAATCCGCCTGAGTTTCGGCGGGAAACTCCACCGCTTGCAAACGGGCCAGGGTATTCAGCAACCGATTCACGTTGGTATCATCCGCAGGTAGCCGCTTCGGGTCGGTTATCTGCCAGCCATTGCCCTGCCGCTCTATCTGAAATTGCTCCGGATCCGCCTCTGCCAGTCGCACCTGGAACGATTCCACATCAGCCGAATCAAAGCTAAGCAGGGTTTTATCCCGCAGAGCCAGCAGCGAGGGTAACAGGGATCCCTTTTGGGCACTGGCGATCAACACCACTTCTCCATCATTGGCGCGGGCATAAAAACCGGAGCGGTCAAAGTTGTCGTTTCCGATCGAAAGTCGATAGGGATCCCCCGCCTGAGGCATGAGGGTGATCTGCTGTTTGGGGTTATCCAGGCCAAAGGCGGCCAAATCCTCAGGATTATCCAGGGATCCCTCTAGGGTGATTTCTGGGGTGAGGCGGGAAAAGGTGTTTAACAGGCTGGAGATGGGGAAATCCAGGGCTGCTGACTGAATTGGGCTGAGAATTCGCCACTGGGTCGGATCACTGTCTGGCACCCGTTCCAGAACGATCAACTCCGGTTCGTCGGAGCTTTGCTGCTGGATCTCAATGCGGGCAATCGTATCGGTCTGGACATGGAACAGTTTTGCCCGTTCCGCTTCCGCCTGTTGGCGCAGCTGCTGGGCATTGTCGAAGAGGAAATAGCCGAGGATGCAGGCCACGGCCAAGCCTAACAGAATTAGGGTGGTGCGCTTGAACATCGTCCTCTTGACTCTTCTTGATCAGATGGATAATCAAATTGATTTAGATTGGCAGGATGAGTTTCACCAGCTTCAATGTCAATTGGGGATTCCTTCTCAGGCAACAGCCCCATTCCTCTACCGTCTTTGCCACCAGAGCGCTGCACCAGATCCCAGCGCCAGCAGGGGCAGGAGCACCGTAGAGCCGAGCACCAGCCAATTCAGGTTTTGCCTGGTCAGGGTAAGGCGACGGTTGGTAATCGATTTGGGTCGGATGGAGATTTGATCCGTTTGCTCCGTCAGCCAGTTGAGGGTATTCAAAAACAGATCCTGGTTCCCCTGCTGCAGGAGGTTGCCGTTCACCGCAAAATTGACGTTGCCAATCACCACAAAGCGGGCTTCTCTTGGCTTAGATTCCTGTTCATCGTTTTGTTCAGCGTTCTGCTCAGCATTGGCCTCACTGTTGTCGAGACTGCGGGTGAGCGCGACTCCCAGGGTTAAGGGTCCAGGCTTATCGCGATCAGGATCAAACTGCACCGGGGTATTCTCCAGATCAACGCTGGTTTCCCCCCAACTCTGGGGACTGGTGCGCAGCAGCGGCGTGGCTTGGATCCCTTCTCGCGCCTCGGTTTCGACAGAACGAGCCAGCGGGAAGAGGGTCATCAACCGCTGGGCTGCCAGTGGCGCAGTGATCGGGTGATCGCCATAGCTGGTGACCAGAGCTACAGCCGGGCCGGTTCCCAACAGCTGGCTAACGCTGCTGGCCTCCACAATAATGTCATCCGCCAAGACCACCCCCCACTCCTCCAGCAAGGGATCCAGTCCAGCATCCACCCGGGGGCCAATCAACAACAAAACCCTGCCGCCATTGGCCAAATACTCCTGTAGCTTCTCCACTTCTCCTGGGAACAAAGGACGTTGTGGCCCTGCCAGCACCAGCACGTCCGCATCCTCCGGGATCTCCGCCTGCACCAGGTTCAGGGGTTCTGCTCGGTAGCCTTCTCGACCTAGGGATCCCACCGCTTGCGCAAAACTGACCGTTCCCCCATTCGCCTCCAGAGAGGCTTCCCCATGCCCTTGCACAAAGTAGGCGACCGCTTCCCCTCGGTTCACCACTTTAGAAAGGATCGGGGTGAGGTTGCTCTCCAGATCAGGGGCCGGCGGTTGTGGCAGTTGCTGGCGGCTCTCTCCCGATTCCACCACCAAGGTATTGCTCTGGGTGACCTGCAGCCGCTGGGCCACCAAGGGATTGCGGTTGGGATCCACAAACTCAAACTGGAAGCGGCTGGGGTTAAGACGCCGGTAACGCTCCAGTTGTTCTCGTAGGTTCGGATCCGGTGCGGTGGTGACTACCCATACCTTAACGGGGCGGGATAGGCCCTGAACCAACTGTTGGGTTTGGGGTGACAGGGTAAACAGCCCCCCTTCCGTCAGATCCAGCCGGGCATCGTAGCGCACTGCCACCACGTTGATCAGCACCAAAATCACCGCCATCGCTGCCACCGAGACGAGGATATTGGCGTTGGTTTGGGTGGAGCGCAAACCTAGGAAGGATCCCACCTGTTGTCGGTGGGTGATACCCCAGAACACCAGCAGTGCCAGTCCGGCGGCGAGCAGGCTAAAGGGCACCGCCGTCCAACCCGTCAGGGCGGATCCCACCACTAAGCCAATGGCAATCACCCCGATGCCAATAATGCCTGTCCAATCGGATAATGCCTGTCCGTTTTTCATCCTGCACCTCCTACACCGCTCTATTCGGCCATCCCCTAGGGGGCATAAGTTCGCATGGGTTCAGTAGATCTTTAAAGATCAAGACTTTAGCTCTGCTGCCAACGCAGACTTTCCACCGCCTGCACCGTGGCAAACAACCCCAGCACCGTGATGCTCAAGAACAAAATCAGGCTGCTGCTGCTGACAATCCCTTGCACCCAGTTGCCATATTGCTGCAGCAGGGAAAGATGCCGCAGGGTGGCCGCAATCCAGTTGTTCTCCTGACCGGCTGCCGCATCCACTACCCAAAGCAACAGCACCAAACCAAAAGTGGCCACCGCCGCGATTAGGGTACTGTCGGTGAGGGAGGAGACAAACAAGCCCAAAGCCATGACACTGCCCGCCATCAGCGCCAATCCAACATAACCCACCAGGGTCAGCCGATAATCCACCGCCGGATTGGAAGTGCTCAGAGTCAGCACCTGGTACACCAAGGGCGGGATCAGCAGCGTTATGAAAAAGACCCACACCGCCAGCCACTTGCCCACTGCCACCGCCAAGTTGGTGATCGGGGAAGTGGCCAGCAGCTCTATCGTGCCGCGTCGCCGTTCTTCGGCGTAGGATCCCATCGTTAGGATCGGCAGCAAAAAGAGAAAAATCGTGCCCAGCAGGTTCAAAAATTGCTGCGAGAGAATGGTGGCTGCATCAAAGCTGCTGTCTTGGCCAAACTGGGCAAATAAATCCGCCTGCTGCGCAATAGCGATCACCCGCACCAGGATATTGGTGAAGAAGAACCCGGCCAAGCCCCAAAATACCGCCGCGACTACATAGGCAATGGGGGAGGTGAAATATCCCCGCAACTCTTTGCGGAAAATCGTGATCACTCCGTTCATGCTGCTGCCTCCTCAGGGATCTCAGAGTCTGGCGCTGAGTCGGATCCCTCTTGGCCAGATCTCTCTTGGGTCGTCAGTTGCAGGAAAATCTCCTCCAGAGAGGCTTGTGAACGACCAATTTCGTAGAGAGCCATATCCGACTGGATCAGGGCTTTGGCCACCTCAGGGATCCATGTATCAACGGGGGTACTGCTGCTCAGTTGCAGTTGCCATCGCTGAGACTCTACCGCAGTACGAGGTTCTAGGCTCAAAATTTGCACCTGTGGGATCCGTTCTAGAGCTGTGCGGATGGCAGTTTCGCTGGCAGCACCGATGTGCAGATGAGCCTGGTGTTGCCCCTGAAATTGGGCCGTCAGCTCACTGGGGGTACCGATGGCCGCCACTTGGCCGCGATTGATGATCACCACCCGGTCACAGGTCATGCTCACCTCTGGCAGGATGTGGGTGGAAAGAATGATCGTGTGTTCCCCGGCCAAGCTTTTGATCAGGTTGCGCACCTCAATGATCTGCTTCGGATCCAGGCCCACTGTCGGTTCATCCAAAATGATCACGGGTGGATCATGGACCAAAGCCTGGGCAATCCCTACCCGCTGCTTAAACCCTTTAGAGAGCTTGCGGATCAGGGTGTGGCGTTTTTCTTCTAGGCTGCAGCGCTGTATAGCCCGATTCACCTGTGTTGCTCGGTCACCGGGGCTAACCCGTTTGAGTTGGGCCACAAAATGCAGGTAGCCCTCCACGGTCATTTCGGTGTAGAGGGGCGGATTTTCCGGCAGATAACCAATCCGTTGGCGCACCGCCATGGAGTCTTGGTTGATATCGAATCCAGCCACCCGTGCCGTCCCCTCACTGGCAGGCAAGAATCCTGTCAGGATGCGCATGGAGGTGGTTTTCCCAGCTCCGTTGGGCCCCAAAAATCCCATGATCTCTCCGGCATTCACCTGAAAAGAGATATCCCGGATGGCAGTAAAAGTGCCGTAGGTTTTGCTCAAGTGTTCAACTTCGATCGCGCTTGCGCTTCCTAGAACAGTCATCAGCGGCTCCTACAGGGTCATGAGTGGTTCGCAAACGGCCCTGGTTGATGAAGGCTGTCGCGGGTTGCCCGGATCCCACTGCAAGGCCCTAGGCAACTTTGCTTAGGCCAAATGCAAACTTAGCATAGCTGGAGGAAGCATGGTTTCGCGGGGACGGAATCCCGTTCCCCCTTTTGGTGGGGATCCCCCTGGTGAACCTTTCAAAGGGATCCCCAATTCTCTAGGCCCAAGACTCGCACAGGATGTTCCCCAGCCTCTGCCGCCACCACCTCCCCAATTGCCTGGGCTTCCGGCAGGAGGCTTTGCACCCGTTCCTGCACATCGGGTGGCACAACCAACACGTACCCTACCCCAAGATTGAAAGTCCGGAACATCTCGTCAGTCTCCACCTGCCCCTGCTCCTGGAGCCAAGAAAACTCCCGTGGGATCCGCCAACTGTGGGGGGTAAGGCGTGCTGCTTGCGTGGGGGCCAAACAACGGGGCAGGTTTTCGGGGATGCCGCCACCGGTGATGTGGGCCATGCCGTGGATTTCAATGCCTGCCTGCTGTAGCTGGTGTACTGCCTCAACGTAGATGCGGGTCGGGGTGAGAAACACTTCCCCCAAGGGCCGCTCCCATCCCTGCGGTTGATGATCCCAAGTCCAGCCCCCCTCCGCCACAATCCGGCGCACCAGGCTGTAGCCGTTGCTGTGAACACCACTACTGGGCAGAGCCAACAGCCGATCCCCAATGCACACCTGGGATCCATCCAAGATGGCGGATTTCTCGACAATGCCGACGCAAAACCCCGCCAGGTCATATTCCCCCGGCGGATAGAACCCCGGCATCTCCGCCGTTTCGCCGCCGAGCAATTCACAACCCGCCTGTTGGCAGCCCTCTAGGATCCCGTCGATCACCTGCAAGAGGGCGTCTGGCTCCAGCTTGCCGGTGGCGATGTAATCCAGGAAAAACAGCGGCTTTGCCCCCACCGTCAGCACATCATTGACGCACATGGCCACCAAATCAATGCCGACCCCACGGTGCTGGCCCCACTGCTGCGCAATCTGCAACTTGGTGCCCACCCCATCGGTTCCCGCCACCAATACAGGCGCTTGATACCCCGTTGGCAACTCAAACAGACCCGCGAACCCACCGATTCCCCCTAGGGTTCCTGAAGAACCGGAAGACGGGACTTTAGTACGTGCGACCCGCTCCTGGATCCCCTTGACAAGGGCGCGGCCCAGATCTATGTCAACCCCTGCGGAACGGTAATCCAAGATGCCGAGAGTCCTTATGCTGACGAGACTTGGGCTTTTCGGGCCCTATCGCCTAAACTTGCCAACTTAAAAACCTATGGTACATTAACTTCTGCTTCAACTATCGCACTGAATGTTGTAGGTAAAGTTAGAGAGGAGCGCGGCCTCATGCGGAATTGGAAATGGCTTGGACAGGGACTGGATCCCGCCCAGAAATTGGGTTTGGTCAGTTGCCTCTGTGTCACGGCTTTGGGCTTACCTATCGGGATTGTCGGTAGTTTGGCTCCACGGGCACAAGCCTCAACTCGAACAGGATCCCCCAATGGCAGAGCAACCAATTTGGCAGATGTATCAGAAGCAACTGTATTAGACGGGCCCTCTACCCTATCGCCAGCGGCTGTCCAAGTTCCTGCACCCCAATCCATTTCTGGAATTTTGGCCGAGCAGCAGGGCACTTTATCCGCTGCTACCCTACCCATCCCCGCCAAACCGGGCAGCCTAAACCTGGATGACCTTTTGGATCAAGTTCGTCAAGCGGCCCCTACCTCCGGGGAAGAACCCGCCCTCAAGATCGGCGAACAGCAGCAGCAAACCAGCCAGCCCATCTCCACCCTGTACGACTATCAGATGGACGGCCAGCAGGTGGTCACGGTTTACGTGCGGGATCTGCCCGTGGTCAGCTTTGTCGAGCAACCTGAGTTGGATAACCCTCTGGAACGAGCCACTTCTTTGGTGGCCCAGCTGAACCAAATAGCGCAGGGATCCCTGAAAGACACCACCATTACCCTCGACTGGGCAGACCCGAAACCCACAGAACAAGAGTCGGGTGTTCCACTCTATGCCATCCATGTCAACGAAGAAGAACTGCTTCGTATCGATGAGGGGGTGCTGTTGGTGGATAGCCAGCGCCCCGTCGATACTGCTGTGCTGGCAGTCAACCGTTTGCGTCGTCTGTTGCTGGATGCCCCTCCCATTCAGGCCCCAGCTTTGCCCCAGTCCCCCACCCTCACTGCTACAGCCCGCCAGCCCAAAACGGGAGCTCAGCAGGAACCTGTTCCAGCTCCCACCCGCGTGGTTGGGCCTGTGGAAGAAGGCATTGCCTCCTGGTATGACCTACACAAAACCCGCCATGAAATGACAGCTGCCCACCCCACCTTGCCCTTTGGCACCGAGGTACGGGTCACCAATGTGGAGAATGGTCGCCAAGCCATCGTGCGCATCAATGACCGCGGCCCTTTCATTCCCGGTCGCATTATTGATGTGTCAATTCGAGCGGCGGAAGTGCTGGGGATGGTACGTTCTGGGATTGCTCCCGTGCGGGTGGAAGTGGTGCAGCGTTGAGTTGAATTGCTAGCCAATGGAATGGGCTGAAGGGATCCCTTCAGCCCATCAATACCATCAATAATGTTAGGGCACAGGCGAAAAGCGCTTGGAATCGGAAGAATACCGCCAAGAGATGCCATCCGGATCCCGGCTACGGCTCCATTCCGGAAATCCGGTTTTGAACTTCCAGTAGGTGATGGCGGAGACCACCACCCCCAAGCGTTCCGCCAGCTGAGTTTGGTTAAGGGGGCGTAACGTCACCCGGGGTACCGTGATTGCCTCATCCATGGCCATTGGAGCAGCAGGGGTAAAGGCCGGGGCAGCCGCCTGCGCGGGCATAGTAGCAACTCCAACCGATGGAGTTGGTGCAGACGCAGGTATTTTTTCCCCTTCCATCAGCCGACCTCGACTGGGTTCCTGGGGCCGCAACAGGCTGAATTGGCTGAGTAAGCCAACATTTTCCAGGTTGAGGAGATCTTCTAGGTTGGAGGTCTGGTGGATCAGCTCCAACTCACGGCGAAATTCCTCCTCAAGCACCTGCAGATAATGCTCCCGCTTAGGATCCGCCTCAGCATCTTTAAGGAGACTAACGGCAAAGCTGAGATTGGATAAGGGCTCGCTCAGATCCTGCAGGAACTTTTTGAACAGGGTGCCCTTCACATCGGTGAACTGCTGAAGCTTGTGTAGGTTTTGCCGCAGCTCCTCAATCTTTTTCTCTTCTAATTTGCGATTCTCGATGCTCTGCTGGTGGTTGTGCAGGGCAATCTCGATGGTGGTGTACAGCTCCCGCTCCTTGAAGGGTTTGATGATGTAGCCGAAGGGCTGGGTTTCCTTGACGCGGGCCAGCGTGTCATCGTCGGCATAGGCAGTCAGATGCACCACCGGAATGTTGAACCGCTCGGTAATACGCTTAGCCGCTTCTACACCGTCGATATCGCCTTTCAAGACGATATCCATCAGCACTAAGTCTACGGGGGACTCTTCTAACCGACGCATCGCTTCCTCTCCAGAGGAGGCAATGGCAGGCACAGTGTAACCAAATTTTTTCAGGACGGTGGCGATATCCTTGGCAATAATTTTCTCGTCTTCGACGACCAGGATACTGCCTTTAACCAGTGGGGGAACTTTCTTCAAGATTCGATCCTCGGGAAGGTAATGATGAAGGTTGTACCAGTTTTGTTTTTTGATTCTATCTTGCCCTCCAGCTGTTCGGTAAGGGTTGCAACCAGTTGTAAACCCAAAGATTGAGTTTCCTTGAAATCAAAGTCCGGCGGCAGACCAATGCCATCGTCAGAGACCCGCAGTTGTGTGAATTTGCGAGTCTGGCTGAAGTGGACGTGGATTTCGCCGCTACGGCCTTTCGGAAAGGCGTATTTGAGACTGTTGGTCACCAGCTCGTTGATGATCAGGCCACACAGAACGGCCTCATCAATGCTGAGGCGGATCCCTTCAGCCCGAATGCTGGCGCGAATGCTCTCCGGGTTCACCCCGTAGGAGTGAAAGAGATTGGAGATTAAGTTGTGTAGGTACTGGGTCAAATCGACAGCAGCCAGATTGTTGGATTGGTACAATCCCTCATGGATAAGGGACATGGCTTGAATACGACTGCCGGCATCCCTAAACACACGGGCATACTTCCGGCTTTTGATCTGGTCAGCCTGTAGGCGCAATAGGCTGGAGATGATCTGAAGGTTGTTTTTGACGCGGTGATGAATCTCCCGTAGCAAAATCTCTTTTTCTTGGAGGGCCGCCTGAATTTGCAGTTCGGCTCGCTTTTCTTCGGTGATATCTTCAGAGATGCCAATGGTGAAAAGGTTCTTGCCATCGGCGTCCCGCACAGCAGACACCGCCAGTCGACACCAGAAGATTTGCCCGTTGCGGTGAATGTAGCGTTTTTCCAGACGATAATGATCCCGTTGACCATTCCAAATTTCCTGAAACAGCTGCCAATTCTGGGAGACATCTTCAGGATGGGTGAAGTCACAAAAGCTCATACTGGCCAATTCGGCAGCGCTGTAGCCCAGCATCTCTTCCAAGGCAGGATTGACCTTCACGTAGTGGCCTCGTTGATCAGCAATAGAAATGCCGAGGGCACTCTGCTCGAAGATGCCCCGTAAACTCAGCTCGCTTTGACGGAGGGCTGCTTCCGCCTGTTTTCGTTCGGTAATGTCGAGGATTTGGCTGAGAAAGTAACTGGGATCCCCTTGGTCTGTCCGCACAAGAGTGATGCGGAGAATCGCATGGATAACCTGACCATTCTTGTGAAAATAGCGTTTTTCCTGTTCACACTGATGGGCTGCTCCAGTCAAGAGCCGGTTGACATTCTCAACTGTGGCCGCCACATCATCAGGATGGGTGATGTCAAGGATGGTTTTACCCTGAAGATCAGCCAGGGTGTAACCTAGGGTTTGGGTGAAAGCAGAGTTGATCTGTAGGTATTCCCCCTTGAGATTGGTCATGGCTTTGGCGATGGGCGCCAACTCAAAGGTTTGTCGAAACCGTTCTTCGCTCTCCTTCAGGGCACGTTCTGCTTCAACACGGGCACTGATGTCGATGACTTGCACTAGAAATTCAGTGGGGTTGCTTGCTTCATCGGTTAGGAGAGTAACCCGAAAGAGCAGATGAATAATCTGACCTGAACGATGGGTACAGCGAATTTGCCGCTGGCTAACCGTGACTTTCCCAGTCAGGAGAGCTTCATTGGCTTCTAAGAGCTGAATAACATCTTCAGGGTAAAGGATATCGAGCTGCTGTCGTCCTTTGAGTTCTTCGGGGTTATATCCAACAATCTCGGCAAAAGCATCATTGACCTGAATAAACCGCCCCTGCAAATCTACAAGAGCAATGCCATTGGGAGCCAATTGAAAGATTTGCCGAAAATGTTTGGCACTTTGTTGCCAAGCTTGCTCGATCTGATGACGCTCTGCTTCCAGTTGCTTGGATTCTGTAATGTCTTCGGCAATGCCTGCTACTCGGTAGACTTTTCCGTTTTTATCTCGAATGGGAAAGCTGCGTTCCCGCAGCCAAATTATTTTACCGTCAGTACGAATAACACGAAAGGTAACATCTGTTTGCTGACCTTCCGATTGAGCCTTCAGTATAGATGGAAACAACCAGCGATCGTCAGGGTGAATTTGACGGATCCAGGCTTGGGGATTGGCGTAGCACTCTTCAACAGAACGACCCCAAATCCTTTCACAAGCAGGGCTGACGTAGATGAGCTCTTTGCTGTAAACCGTCGTGATCCAAAATAATTGTTGGGTATTTGCTGCCAGTTGTAAAAAGCGAAACTCGCTCTCCCGCAAGGCTTCTTCCGATTGCCGCTGCCGTTCTTTCAACTGATGAGCTGCTGTGATGTCGGTAACAAATCCTTCAAAATAAAGAGGCTCCCCTTGTTCGTTATAAATGGTGCGAGCATTGAGAGAAACCCAGATGAGTTTTCCATCTTTGCGACACACCTGATGTTCAAAATCCACCACTTGGCCTTCTGTCAGCATTCGCTGGACAAACTCTTCACGACGATCCGGATCGGCATAGATCTGGCTACCAATGTCTGAGACATTGTGCATCAGATCTTCTGGTGAGTCGTACCCAAAAAGGTGAGCCAAGGCTGGGTTGGCAACCAAATGTTTGCCGTCTGGGGTGGTTTGAAAAATACCTTCGATGGCGTTTTCGAAGATCTGTCGGTAGCGGGTGGCACTGTTTTGGCTGTCTTGTACTTGTGTCTGGAGATGGGCTTGGATTTGCCGGTGCTCTTGGATTTGGATGAGTATTCCCCTCAAGCTGAGGGTAATCAGAGACACCTGCTCCTGTTCAGAAGGACTCAGTTGGCGGGGGCGGTAGTCGAATAAGTGCAGATCCGCTAGGCGGGATCCCTGGTCATCTTGCAAGGGAAATGCTTGATGAAAGGCCCATTGTTCTGAAGCTGGATAGGGATCGGAGCCAAGCCGCTCCCAAGTGGGCAGGAGCTGCGGATCTCGATAAAGGATCCCCTCTGAAGCTGAGAGGGAGTGGGGTTCACAGCTTAGCGGGTCAAGTGCCAGATAGACCCAAGGAACCTTTAGCAGGCGCCCCAACAGCTGTAACAATGGGTACAGCGGTGAGGTCGATTCAGCCTCAGAGCTGGTATCAGCAGTCCACTCTTCAACAGGAGTGGTCTGTTGAGAAACCAAGCCATTGACACGGGATCCTGGCAAGCGAGAAATAGGAGGTGACATGAGAAAACCTGACTAGGGGGTTAGCTCAATCCAACCCATCACATCCAAACCGACTGGTAGGGCTCCACAGCTACGGGGATCCTTTACGGGCATATCAGTTCTGTACTCACTCAATTCTAATGAAAATTTAGTGAAACATGCTGCTGACAGAGCTGTCTTCGTGGATACGCCAAATTGCTTCCCCTAGCACGTTGGCTACCGACAAGATGGTCAATTCTGGAAAACGCTGTTCTGCAGGGACAGGGATGGTGTTGGTGACGATCACTTCTTCAAACAACCCGCCCCGAAGGCGCTGAATGGCAGGCTCGGAGAAAACAGGATGGATGGCGCAGGCATAGACAGCCTTGGCTCCCAGCTTGCGCAAGAGTTTTGCCCCTTCCGAAATGGTGCCTGCTGTGTCGATCATATCGTCCACAAGGATGGCTATTTTGTCCCGCACATCTCCGATTAAATTCATGACTTCTACATCGTTGTGGGCCTGCCGCCGCTTATCGATGATCGCTAGGGGGGCTTCCTTAAGTTTCTTGGCAAAGGCACGGGCACGGGCTACCCCTCCCACATCCGGTGAAACCACTACGATCTCTTCGTTCAGAATCCCCTTCTCTTTCAAATAAGCTTGCAACACCGGTTGAGCATAAACGTGATCCAGAGGGATGTCGAAGTACCCTTGGATTTGGGCTGAGTGCAGATCCATAGCCAGCACCCGATGCGCCCCTGCTTGGGTGATCATGTTGGCCACCAGTTTGGCGGTGATCGCTTCACGCCCTGCCGTTTTCCGATCGGCACGAGCATAGCCATAGTAGGGCAGGACTGCGGTGATTTGTCGGGCAGAAGCGCGGCGGCAGGCATCGATGATCACCAACAATTCCATCAGGTGATCGTTGACAGGACGGCAGGTGGGCTGCACCAAGTAAACATCTGCACCCCGAATCGACTCTTGAATCTGGATATAGAGCTCGCCATCGGCAAAGCGTTTTTGCACCATCGGGCCAAGATCCATACCCAAGTAGCGCGCCACCTCCTGAGCTAGAGCTGGGTTGGCACTACCCGAGAAGATCTTGAGGCGGTTGCTATCCGAGATCGGAGCCAGGGGGGAGGGAGGGAGAAGGGGGGCAGAGCGAACCACAGATTGGAGTTGAACTCGTCCGTAGCCAACGCCTGACGGCAAGCTGTCGTTATCGTAGCACCGGCACTTCTACCCTCAGCAACCGTATTCTTCAGGACTTATTGACACGGAGTTAGAAAAACCAGGGGAAAAGGATTAATCCTTAGCTCCCTCTTCTACATTCAAGCTACATCCAAACCGCATCGAATCAGATGTCCTCCAGCCAATCAATGAGATCCCCCAGGGATCCAAAATCCAAGAGCGCTTCCGCCAGCACTTCCAACTGCTCCACCGACAAGGAGCGAATCTGGATCTGCAACTCTAAGCTAAGGGGATTTCTCCTAGCTTTCGCTGCAATTGGTGGATTACGAGTTCAGATTCCCCCTGTTGGATCCCTTGACTGAGTCCCTCGGCCAGCCCCAGTTGCTTACTTTACTTCTACCAAGGCTTGGTCAGTCACCGATTCCCGCATCACGTCCTCCCGCAACAGTTGCCGCAATACCTCCTTGTTAAAGCGTAATCCACCTAGCAGGTAGGTGTAGGTTGCCAGGTTTGTCCGCTCCTGCCCACCAGATAACTTCTGAATCTCACCCGCCACCTGCCTCAAGATTGCCTCTGGGTTTGCGGCTCGCCTCAAGATGGCCAACGGCCACAACCTTGGTTCCTTCAGTTGAAGGGTTGATCTGGCGAACGGGGAAGCAAGTGAACAAACTGATATTCCACCGCCCCGGTAATCCGATTGTTCTCCGGGAAAGCCATGCCACGGCGACTCAGTTCCTGCAGTGCTCGCTCAATCTCATCAAAATCAGCAGGCAAGTCGATGGCAATTTCCGAGAGCGTGAGGATGCCTTGACGCTGTTGGGCCAGCCGCAAGATCTCTCGCATCAAAGCTTGCCCCTTCAGGAGTTCCGGAGGAAGGGAGGGGGGTGTTGTCTGGGTTGGGGGTTCCAGTCTGGTCTGGGGAAGCTGGGATCCCTGACCGAGGAGAACCGCTTGCCTGAAGTTGTAGTCTTCCACCATCCCTGGGATCAAAAACAGGTCGATCAGCTGGCCAATGCCCAATAGCCCAAAGGTGAGCAACCAGAGAACGCCCGTACCGGTCTTGCCCGCGTAGAGACGGTGGATGCCACAAGCTCCAAAGAAACCCAAACACCAAAGGGCATAGGCTGCACCGGTGGATTTGGGGGTAATCGGAACCAAGTAACGGGAACTCATAGTGGCGTTGACCGGACATACCTTTAGTCTGCCATTTCCTGGGGCAAAGGGGAGCTGGAGAGCCTGATCCCCTGTTCAGCAACCGGCACTGGACTGGGATCCCTGCACCCTGAACAAGAGATCTGAATCTGATCAAGACAAGGGATCAAGAGTAAAGTAG
The DNA here is from genome assembly GCF_022848905.1 of Thermostichus vulcanus str. 'Rupite'. Classification (NCBI taxonomy): domain Bacteria; kingdom Bacillati; phylum Cyanobacteriota; class Cyanophyceae; order Thermostichales; family Thermostichaceae; genus Thermostichus; species Thermostichus vulcanus. The sequence continues at coordinate 11,671 of NZ_JAFIRA010000007.1, read as the reverse complement.
CTCCAACCGGGAAAAGGATTGGAAAATGAGATCTCATTCATTTCCGGGCGGGTCAGCAGTGACTGGGGCATGGGAAGGCATGGGGAGATCAATGCTCGAGCCAATCTTAATCGGATTGAGTGCTGTGCTCTGGGGCAGCCTTTGGGGCTATGCCACGCTGCTGATTCTGCTGGTGAACTTCAAAGAAAGCGAATCGGTTTACGCCTACCCGATGCAAACAGTACTGGATCGCTTCGTGGAATCTTTGGGGTTAGGCTGGCTGAAAACCTTACATGCGATGCAACTGAAGCCCCTACGCCAGGTAAGCTATGCTCTGTTTGGTGCTGTCACCCTAGGAGTCGCCTTCATGCTCTGGGTGTTGGGCTAAGGTGCTCCCGCATACTGATCTCTACCCAGCTCTGCCGGAAACGTGGTGGAGGCAGTCTATTCCGTTTATTCCGTATTCTGCGATCCTTGCCCGGTCAGGTGTTGACACGGGATCCCTGACCCTAGCCGAGGGAAGCAGCGGTCAGAGCTATGAGGTGCTCGACGAGATTACCGCCCGCGTTCTGGCCAACGGCGGGGAGGTGCTGGGGGTGCGCCACGATGACCCCGAGGTGGCCGCCCTGCTGCCCATCTCTGTTACCTATTCTTCGCTGGGGGTGACCAGAGAAAAAGGCATAACCAGCGGAGGGGTGAGGCACCTAGGACGACAGTCCATCGCTCAGGGTGATGATGGCCACTGCTGCACCCACCAACCCCAAGGCCCACTGACCCAGATCCCGGAAGGATACCCACCGCTGAGATCGGAATCAAGGTTGTATTCGATGCCAGGAACCAGACTTGAACTGGTGACACGAGGATTTTCAGTCCTCTGCTCTACCAACTGAGCTATCCCGGCTAAGAACTCCCGCTTATGTGTTTGGACTTTCCATCTTACGATCCCAGGAAGACCTTCTGCAACTGGTCACAACCCCGCTTTAGATTGATCACTAGTTTGCATCCCGAATGGTGAGAATAGCCGTTGTACAACAGGGAGCACCCGAGTAGGGATCCCCAACAGGCAGCTCAAGCAAGTTCAAAATCAGCGTCCGATCTCCCACAGGGTTCAGATTGTTGATCAGCTCAATCACCAGAGTGGCCCGACTTTGCCCCGCAGGAACCGTGAGTTCGGTGCTAAAAGGAACATAATCTCTACCGGGGACTGCGGTGGAAGCAGGATCCACTTGAAAGGTGATGGGAACGCTACGCTCGGTGGTTTGCTCTGTAATAGGCCCTTGGTTGAGCAGTTCATCTTCGTTGAGGAGGGTAAATACCACCCGCTGGGAAGGTTGAGTTTCCGGCACCGTCAAACGCACAGGATTCCCGATGTTAGAAAACCTCAACAATCCAGGTGCTTCTGGTTGAATAATGGGCTGATTCGCATCATTAAAAAACCGTAAGCCCACCAGTGGAGCTGGGAAAAGAATCGGAGCCAAGCCAACAGCAGCACCACACGCAGTTAGGGTCGCCAACGCTGCTGCCTTAAAGACCGTGGAGCCTGGGCTATTCCAGATAGATCTGATTCGACTGGGCAAATGAACCTTGACAACCGAGGATCCCATGTCTTTGCACCGGCTAGCTTACTGTTAGCACAGCCTACAATACTTCTGGAACATTTGGCTCATCGAAATCACAGATCTCAACGTTGAGATTTGGCTGGGTTAGGCTTTCCCAAATTCAGTTATGAGGGATTGAGGAAGCTTCCGATATTAAATGTTGTGAGAAGGCCATTCTTACAGGGCTAGCTACTGCCAACAAAGATAAGCCAAAGGGTAATGCAAATCTCGGTATCAGATAGGCTTCCGCCGAGAAAATACTTGTTAACAGTTGATTTAACCAAGGAGATGGCATTTTCAGGTCTTGGCTTTCCGGAAGACGAACTATTTTCCGGAACAAGCGGATCCCTGCGATCAGGGGAAAAAGGACGCTGTTGAAATAACAAAGCGTGTGAACTTCTAAGTCAGAATGCTCAAGTGTCGCCAAAAGCTGGGGACGAGTGTAACGGCGTTTGTGATGGTTGAGTTCATCATGAGAACTCCATAACCATGGGTAAGCAGGAACGGTTACAAGCAAATAGCCCGTTGAAGTCAACCTCGATTTCAGGGCTTTTAGAGACTCTCTATCTTGCTCTAAATGTTCCAGTACATCCAGCAGAGCGATCAAATCAAACTGTTGACCCTCAAACGGGATCCGATCCGGCAATTCCCCTTCTGCAACGATGCCAATCTGACGTGCTTGCGCGAGAGGACGTGCAAACTCACTTTTTTCCATGCCCCAAACTTTGCCAAATTGGGACAACATCTTCAAGTTGCCGCCACTACCGCATCCGGCTTCCAAAATATGTGCGGGAGAAGGTAAAGCAAGGGTCTCGATCACTCGACTGAAAATACGGCGACGGCCCACGAACCACCAGTGTTCGTCTTCCAGCTTGGCCATTTGCTCATAAGCTTTGGGATCCATTAGAGCCAACTTAGCAAAAGGTGAGAAATGCGATGTAAGTGGGTGGTCCTAAATCATCAGCGTACTGACCATGGCACAGTAAGGCCTTCAGTAATTCAGGACTACGTTTACTTAAGCACACCTACTTAGCAACGAAATACGTTAGTCTTCAGCGGAAGAGTTTTGATGAGAAGAAGCAAGTCGGTTTGACAGCAAAGCCAAGACAACAAGTGTCAGGATGGATAAAATTAACTTCTGCACAACAAATCCACGTTCATACCAGCCTCCACGGTTCCCGTAAAGCATCAAATAGACACCAGCAATTCCTAGACCGTTTGCAAAGATTGTAAATCTTCGGTGTAGTTGAATGGCAAAGGTGAGGGAAAGACCTCCGAATCCCCAGTACACTGTTGGGCGGAGCCAGCTTTCTTCATCAGATCTCCAACTATATCCTGAAAAATCATTTCCAAATAAATAGTTGCCCAATATGTCAACCAAGTATCCAGCAATTTGACCGAGACAGATGATGATTGCGAGGGTGACTAGCACTCGCTTGGTTTTCTGCATTAAGAGACTATCCCAACTCATGCTTCCCCCTCCTGTTTTTAGATTTGAGTGGCGTTGTTGCATGAAGAGGTGTTGTGGAAGAGTAGAGACATGGTAAGTTTCCACCAAAACCATGCCATGAAACCTCAATACTGCATCCGCAACTGGCCTGAGTATAACGCTGGATTGAAGCAGAGGGGAAGCCTCACCTTCTGGGTTGAGGAGTCCGTGCTAGAAGCATGGACTGTTGAGGACTTAAGCGGCAAGCCTGGAGCCTCCATCTTTTACAGCGATTTGGCAATCCTGACGATGGCGACGCTGAAAGCCGTGTATCGGCTAGCGGGACGGCAATGCCAAGGCTTCGTGGAATCAATTTTTGAGTTGATGGGGGTTGATTTACCTGTGCCAGACCACAGCACCTTATCGCGACGATTGGGGCAACTCTCGGTTGAACTGCCAGTGATGCCGAAGGAGGGTGCTCGCCACGTGGTGGTGGATTCAACGGGGGTGAAAGTGTATGGCGAAGGAGAGTGGAAGACCCGCCAAATGGCAATCGCAAAGGCAAGGCGCATCCACGCGACCAGAACCTGCGCTCGATTCGTAAGCATGGACGCAAACACTGGAAACGAGAGTCTGGTTATCATCGTCGCTCGATTGCTGAAACCACTATGTTTCGACTCAAAACGATCTTTGGAGGCAATCTCGATGCCCGTAAATTTGAAAATCAAGCGGTGGAGTTGTTTATCAAATGCGCTGCGCTCAACCGCATGATTCAGATCGTCAAGCCCGATAGCTATAAGGTTGAAGCTTAAGACCAAGGTTGCCTCAAGACAAACCTGGCTCCTTTCCATTTATGCAACAAAGCCGATTTGAGTTTTAAGGAGACAGTTTGGCCTTACCCCAGCGATTTTTGTAGTACCAAGCCGCCACATGGGGGCACCACGCCTCAAAATGGGGCCACATCAGCTCACAGAGGTAGCGGATCTCCCGTTGGGCATCGTCTTTGGCTCGCAGATCCAGGAAATGCATCAGGCTGCGGCAATTAAAAGAGACCACAAAGTGCTGGCGGATCCCGTATCCAATGATGTTGCGGGCATCTTCGTAGGGCAATCCGCACTCTTCCACCAAGCGATAGTAGGCAATGGCCTGATTTCGATACTGCTCCAGAATAATTTCCATTGCTTCGGGTGAAACGGGCTTAAAGCCTTGACGAGTTTTGGCTTTCCCCTGTTTGACGGTTTCTGGCAAATAAAATAAGCCCTCTATTTTGGCGATGACTTCATTTGGCGGCTGTGCCTGACTGCCAGCGTGGAGGAACTTACCCAAGGTAGAGATTTGCTGGCCGGTATATCGAAAAGATTGCACATCGAAGCTGATTCCGACCCGATGGGTACGGGCCTGTTGCATCACCGTATGAGGGAAATGACCGACCCCAAACGTGATCTGGGGATGCTCAAGCGGGCCATAATGACCGCGATTCCCCTCTAGCAAATGTTTAACAACTGCCTCTCCATACTGATCCGGGATCCGATCCTCAGCCGTCACAAACCCAGGGCTGTAATCCTGGTGCATCGCTAGGTAAATCACCCGTTCTGGATCCGGAGTTTGGTTGAGTACCACCACTTGAAACAACGCGTCCATCTGCTTCCTCACCTCGAGGTCACTTGCCCCGCTACCGATTCCAGCCTGTGGGTGCGAGTCACCGCATTGCCTCAGGCAATACAGAAGAGGGTCATGGGTACCCAGGGGATCCCAGAACCCACTATAAGAGGAATGGTTGTAGAGGAAAAACAGAAGTCTATCTATAGGAGTTTGCGAGCGCGGGTTTCCTCCGCCAGTACGAAATCCAACCCCGGCTTGCTGCGCAACAGACCCGCCACGTAGAGGGTGTATACCTTGCCGGCTTCCAACTGCAGATCAAACCGTTCTAAGGCAGAGCTACTAGCCATGGACTGCACACCAGGTGTGGTCGAGGGGGCTGGAGCCACCTGAATTTGTGTAAACCCAGGTCGCATCGCTTGGAAGGTAGAGACTTCCCCGAAGGCCAGGCGAGGCAAAAGCACTCGATCTTGTTCTCCCCGCCATTGCAGAGCTGGCGCATCGGGAGCCGCATGAACAAACCGCACCAGTGCTTGATCGAAGAGGGGATTGATATTGTCTGCCAGAACCAAAGCCGTCATGCGATTGGGCTCGTCGGTTGCGACCACCGAAAACACTCCTCCACCCCGCAAGTTCGCTACGGTTCTGGCAGCAACAGTGGCACGCAAAGGTTGGTTCAGGTCAATTTTCTCAGGCGTCGAAGACAAGACAATATCGTACTCACCTGCCGGCATCCGCACATACTCACTCACAGAGCCATAGGCCACGTACTGAGCTGCCCTGACCCCCCCCACTTCCAGATCAATCCGAGGGGTATTGGGGGCCACATGAACCAAACGCACCTGAATTTCAGAAACTTCAGCAGATGCAGAAGGCATAGGGATGGCACAACCGGACAAAAGCCCTGGCAGGAAAGCACCGCCTACAACCCAGAGAACTGCGCCCACCCATTCGCGCACAACTTTCATATCTCACTCCTACTCCTCACACAAAGAACCCACTGTGCCTACGGCATCCTAGAGGGACAGGGACTAAACCCCAGGGGGACATTCTCACACCCAGGAAAGCTCCAGCTCGCGCAATGGAACCTGCTCTTGTCTTACTCTACTTCTGCGCTAAATGCCACAGGGCTGGCCAGGATTCACCAAGCAGGGATCCCCTTTCAACCCAAGATCCCATCGCCTTGCGGCACGCTAGTGCTATCGCCTTGCGGCACGCCACTGCTATCGGAGTTGGAAGCAGGGGCTTCTGGATGAGGGAGCGAATGACTAAACAGTCGGAAGTAGGTGCCTACGGCCAGCTCTTTCAGGGGTAAAAACAGGTAGGTGAAGGGGTTGATGGTGACAATAATGTTGCGGCAGTCCCGCTTGGCTTGGGCCAGGATCTGGGCGGCAACCCAATCTCCAGACATCACTCCAATTGGGTTGAGGTTACTCTTGAAAGGCCCCAGGATCAGCTTGCGCACCACACAAGGGGCATCCAGACGGCGCAGGGTCACCAAGTCTCCCAGGGCCCGTTTGGACAGCTCGTAGAGGGGACTGAAGGCGGGGCTGACTTCGGCTTCTGAGGTATTCACCCAAACTTCTTTGGTGGCCACCTCCGGGTTGCTGCGTACCGTTTGGAAAAACAGCTCCATCAACCGCCAACTGGAGAAGGTATTGACTGCATAGGATTGTTGTATCGCCGCTGCATCCCGAGCTCCATGGACGTTCACACCGTGGTTAAGCACCAGAATATCGACCCGTTCCAACAGCTCCGCCAGGGATCCCTCCTGCCCCACTTGCCACTGGAGGGTTTCCACCGCTTGCGGTTGCCCGTTCACCTCAATTTGAATGGGATCCGCCTGAGAGCTGAGGGCGATCACTTTGGCCCCTTGCCGATGAAGGTGCTTCAACAGGGCGCGCCCAAGGGTGCCAGAGGCTCCTGTAACTGCCACTCGCTTGCCCTTGAGAGAAAGACTGGTACCCATAATCCGATCCACAAACGTCAGTGTGCCGCAAAAATAAGCGTTGGTATCGTCGAAGTGATGTCGCCAGTGGTAGGTGCGGTTCACATGCCATTGGCTGGGGGGCACAGGAAAAGGCCCCGGTTGGTGGGTGATGTCGGTTTCCAAAGCCAACCCCCAACCCCGTAACATTCCTGAAATCCAAAAGCTGGCGGAGTAGACAATACCCGCCGTTGCTGCTACGCCATTCAGCCAGGATCCCCACCCCAACAAAATCACCCAAGGGATTCCGGCCACCATCATTGTCACAGCTTCCGGCACATCGTGGTGCCACTGAGATTCCCGGTACAGTTGTTCATCGACCACACTCAGATCGCGGCGAAACAGGCGATGGTGCAAAGTGTGTTTGGGCATCAGCCAGGGCCAAACATGAGCCAGCCAATGACGCAGATCCCGCACGATCTCTGCCCAAAGAATGGATCCCAATGCGATTACTCCAGCCCCCACCCACTGATTGATCTGATTGATGCCGGCGATGTCCATAGTGCTCTGTACTGCGTCTGCGACTGCTCAATGCTGCTTGCAATCCAAAGGGTATCCCAAATAAGACTTTCAGGACTTTCCCAAGATGTAAGCGCCACTCGCACCATTATTTCATCTATCTCCGAGAGATTTTCCTCAGGTGCAGACCCTGGAGGGCCACGGAATCGGTCATAACGTACCAGGGTGAAGGGAATAGGGAACAAAGGATCCCAGAGCCAGTATATTAAGCTTTGCTTAATGTTCCAGGTATAGCTCCGAAGCAGACAGCAGCACAGACTCTAGATATCTTGCTGCTACGATCGCAAATTAGTGAAGGCGATTGATTGACTTTCCATGGAATAGTGGTCATCGATCTATACCCCTATGCCGCAGCCTCCCGCACCTCAGCCGAATAACGGTGCTCATCTTGGTTACGAAGCCGAACTCTTCAAGGCAGCGGACAAATTACGCGGCAACATGGAGCCGTCCGATTACAAACACGTTGTCTTGGGGCTGATTTTCTTAAAGCATATTTCCGATCGCTTTGAGGCCCGGCGGCGGGAGTTGGCGGCGGAATACCCGGAAGGGGTGGAAGACCCGGATGAGTATGCGGCGGAGAATGTGTTCTGGGTGCCGCAGGCGGCGCGGTGGTCGCACCTGCAAGCCAACGCCAAGCAACCGACCATCGGCAAGCAGATTGATGAGGCGATGCTGGCGATCGAACAGGAGAATGCTTCCCTCAAGGGAGTTTTACCGAAGGAATACGCCCGTCCAGCCTTGAATGCGGTGATGCTGGGGGAGTTAATCGACCTGATTTCTAACATTGCCCTAGGTCAGGCGCAGGATGCCGCTAGGGATGTGTTGGGGCGGGTGTATGAGTATTTTCTGGGCCAGTTTGCCGGATCCGAGGGCAGGCGGGGGGGCGAGTTTTACACGCCGCGATCGGTGGTGCGGTTGCTGGTAGAAATGCTGCAACCCTACAAGGGGCGGGTCTATGACCCCTGTTGTGGTTCGGGCGGAATGTTCGTGCAGTCGGAAAAGTTTGTAAAAGATCACCAAGGGCGGATAGGCGATATCGCCATCTATGGGCAAGAGAGCAACTACACTACCTGGCGCTTGTGCAAGATGAATCTGGCGGTGCGAGGGATTGATGCGGATATTCGCTGGAATTCGGAGGGGTCGTTTCACAAGGACGAACTGCCAGACTTGCGGGCTGACTTCATCTTGGCAAATCCACCCTTTAATATTTCCGACTGGGGCGGCGACCGGCTGCGGGAAGATGTGCGTTGGAAGTTTGGCATTCCGCCTACAAGCAATGCCAACTATGCCTGGTTGCAGCACATCTGGCATCATCTATCCCCAACGGGCACTGCCGGGGTGGTGTTGGCGAATGGGTCGATGTCGTCCCAGCAGAGCGGCGAGGGGGAGATCCGCAAAGCCATGATTGAGGGGGATGCGATCGACTGCATGATTGCCTTGCCGGGGCAGTTGTTTTATTCGACGCAGATTCCCGCTTGTCTGTGGTTTTTAGCGAAAGACAAATCGAATGGCATCGCCCGGCACAAAAAGTTGAGAGACCGCCGGGGCGAAATCTTATTTATTGATGCCCGCAAGTTAGGCTACATGGTGGATCGCACCCGCCGCGAGCTTAGCGATAAGGATATAGCGCAGATTGCCGATACCTACCACCGCTGGCGAGAATGCAGGGAAGGGTTTGAAACCCGCCCCTATGAGGATGTGCCAGGGTTCTGTAAGTCCGCCAGTTTAGAGGAAATCCGCGGGCATAACTATGTACTGACTCCGGGGCGGTATGTAGGGGCAGCGGCGGCTGAGGAAGACGATGTGCCCTTTGCGGAGCGGATGGCGGAGTTGTCGGCGAAGTTGGGGGAACAGTTTAAGGAATCGGCTAAGTTAGAGGCAGCGATTCGGGAGAATTTGCGGGGGTTGGGTTATGAGGTGTAAGTTAATGTTACTGCTCTTAAATTAGGAGATTGTAATGATTGTAGCCAGAGATCAGGAGCAGCGCTTTACGCCTGAAGAGTATTTTACTTGGGAAGAACAGCAGTTAGAGAAACACGAGCTAATTGATGGCCGGGTTTATGCCATGAGTGGCGGAACAAAAAATCATAGTGCGATCGCCACAAATTGCTTATTGTTAATTCGCTCGCATTTAAGAGGCAGCAAGTGTAGCGTTTTCAACTCAGACTTAAAGATTAACATCCTCCACACTCCAAATTATACCTACCCTGATTTGAGTGTGACTTGTGACGATCGCGAGCATTCTCTCTATATCACCTATCCTTGCTTGATTGTGGAGGTTTTATCCCCTAATACTGAGGCTTACGATCGCGGCAAGAAGTTTGAACAATATCGCCGCAATCCGAATTTAATGGATTATGTGTTAGTGAGTTCAGAGGAAATGGCGATTGATATTTATCACAAAAACGAGGCGGGAGATTGGCTGATTCTCAGCTATCGACCGGGCGATATTGTGGAGCTTAAAAGTATTGGGTTAAGTTTGCCGATCGAGCAGTTTTATGATGAAATTGTTTTCGAGCCATCCCCTGATGCGGTTTAGGGTTGACGAGTTTTTGCCTAGTGTGGCGCAATCTGCAAAATCGGAATGGTTAACAGCACTGATTCAGGAGAAGTTGGCGGAGGTGGCGATTCGGCAAAGCCGACGTTATGCGAACGATGAATGACCTAACAACAAAGCCCAGAACGACCCTTGAGTTTTATGCAAAGGAAAGGAGGTATGGAACGATGAGTTCACAATTGCAGACTATTTTTGAACAAATGAAAACCCTAACCCCGGAAGAGAATCTAGAATTAATCCGCTATGCGGAGCAGTTATTACAAGAGCGGCAAGCGGTTAGTCCGATCTGGCAGGCATATCTGCAATCTAAACAAGAGCGAAGGGAGGTTTATAATCGCCTTGCCGAATCCTAATTTTTTGATCAAGGAGGATGTGTTGCTGATACATGCCGATCAAATTCAAAGCTTTGGCGGGTCTCTAGGGCTGCGGGATGAAGGATTGCTAAATTCAGCATTAGCGCAACCTCAAGCAATGTTTGACGGTGTTTTACTGCATCCGACAATCTGTGAGCAAGCCGCAGCTTATTTGTACCACTTAGCTATGAATCACCCGTTTATTGATGGCAACAAGCGCACGGCTTTTGCAGTGATGGATACGTTCTTGCGTGTGAATGGGTATGAGTTAACCCTGTCAAACGACGAAGCCTATGATTTGGTAATGGCTGTTGTTAACCAACAGGTGAGTAAACCCGATTTGATTGCGGTACTGCAAGCGGCGGTTAAAGGCAGTGGAGGAGGCGATTCGGCAAAGCCGACGCTATGCGAACTATGAGTGACCTAAAAAAAGCACCAAACCTGAATTTACTACGACAAAAACGTGAGGACATTCTCGCTATTGCTCAAAAACACGGAGCAAAGAATATTAGAGTTTTTGGCTCTGTTGCCAGGGGAGAAGCTGACGAGGAGAGCGATATTGATTTGTTGATTGATTACGATCTCGATAAAATATCGCCTTGGTTTCCTGCGGGTTTGTTGCTGGATTTGGAAGCTTTGCTGGGTTTTAGGGTTGATATTGTTACTGAGCGGGGACTCAAGCCGCGAATTAAAGAACGGGTGCTGAAGGAGACGATCGCTTTATGAGAGACCCCTTAGAAAGATTACGAGACATCATTGCCGCGATCGAGGCTATCGAACGCTATCAAAACATTAGCTATGAGGATTTAGAAAATAATGACCTATTGCCTGTTTGGTTTGTTAGGCATTTAGAAATTATCGGGGAAGCCGTTAGAGCACTACCACAAGAGGTTAAAGCAATGGATCGCAGTGTACAATGGTCAGAAATTATTGGTATGAGAAACATGTTAGTGCATCAGTATTTCATGATTGACTTGGATATAGTCTGGAAAGTTGTACAAAATGATATTCCTATCTTGAAAACCCAAATCCAAAATCTTTTAACTCAATTGGAGAGGGGCAATCAATGAGTGAGTGGAAAGAATTGAGTTTTGAAAATGCTCCTTTAGAAATAATTGATGGAGATCGAGGAATCAATTACCCTAAGCAGTCTGATTTTTTAGCTAGTGGCTATTGTCTATTTCTGAATGCTGGAAATGTAACAAAAACAGGATTTAACTTTTCTGATTGTACGTTTATCTCTCAAGACAAAGACTCTATCTTGCGAAAAGGAAAACTAAATAGAGGCGACATAGTTCTAACAACCAGAGGAACTGTAGGCAATGTCGCATTTTTTGATAGTTCAGTGCCATTTGAAAATATCAGGATAAATTCAGGGATGGTAATCTTACGCCCAAAAGTTAACAACCTTGATCCTAGATACTTATATCTATTTGTCAGATCATTAGATTTTCAAGAACAAGTGTTAGCCCTACGTTCAGGTAGTGCACAGCCCCAGCTACCTATTCGAGATATCAACCAAATTGGCTCTCCTGACATTTTGGTGTCGATAGTATAATGAGATACTGAGTTCCATGACGAACATTGGTTCCTCTTGATAAGTTATTGGGTCTTGCTGGAGTCAAAATCCAAGAGTTTGTAGAGTTAGAA